>JASIJW010000321.1:0-9296 GCA_030050035.1 Acidobacteriaceae bacterium
CTTCGAAACCCGTTGAGGCGCTCCATGCATAGAGCGCTGCTGCTGCTGCTTTTCTTCTTTGCGTCCTCGCTTGCCGCTCAGCAATCGCTCAGTATTGCTCCGCAGCAATGCGTTTGGCGTCAAGGCGACGATCTGCGCTGGGCCTCACCCAATCTCGATGAATCAGGCTGGCATCCGGCTTCGCAGTGGACCACCAAGGCCACGCCCACCCCGAACTTCTGGTTGCGCTGCAGTTTCCAGCCTGGCCAGCTCGCGCCCGCGGTACATCCGGTGCTGCTGGTCGCGGGCGACCTTGCCTGGCAGGTCTTTGTCGACGGACGGTCCATCGGCGAATCAGGCAATCTCGTCACCGGCAGTCACACCGCGGGGATAATGGTTGAATACGATGCGCCGGAGCTGGCAACCCGGAATCGTCCCATTCTTGTCGCCGTCCGCATGACGTTTACTCCCCTGGTCAATGCGGTAGAGGCGTTTCCGGAGCTGGCCCTGGGGGACGCAGAGCTTCAGCGCGACGCCTATGACGCCCAAGTCTCTGCGCAGGTCAGGCAGCAGTGGATCACATGGGCGTGCCATGTGCTTATCCTCTCGGCAGGACTCTTCTTCCTCGTGCTTTTCTGGTTCGATCGCGCACAGCGCTACGTGCTTTGGATCGCCCTCTGCTGGCTGGCATTCGCAGACCTCCGGCTGAATGAATTTCTGGTCGCCGCTTCGGTGCATTATCCCGCGCGTCTCGAATTCTTCCTGTACGCGCTCGGCCAGACTGCTCCGGCCTTTGTCATTCTCTTTTCCTTTTCGTTGAATTACCGGCCCTTGCCTCGGATTTTCAAGGCCATCCTTGCCGTTAATCTGGTGATGCCTGTTTTGCTCCTCGTCGCTGTCTTTCTCCCTCTGCGCTGGAGCATGATGCTTCGCTGGCAAACCGAGCTCGCGCCCTGGGCGAACACGATTGTGGTCGTGGCTACAATGGCCGCTCTGCTCTCTCTCCTCTTCGCCTTTTGGCCGCTGCGCACCTTGCGCAAAGAACTGGTGCCGCTTGCGGCCGTGTGCTTCATCTGGATGACGCTGGATCTGACCTACCTTGCCGTGCAGTTTCCGTTCCTCCATCTGGACGTCATTGCGATGTTCCTGAAGATCCAGCCGTATCGCTCGGTGGCCATCGCCGCGGTAGTGGTTTCCATCACTCTTCTGCTCATCCATCGCATCCGCACCACCAATCGAGAGCGCGCGCTGCTCCACGGCGAAATGCAGGCTGCGCGCCACATCCAGCGTTTGCTTGTGCCGGAGACGATCGATTCAACCGCTGGCTGGAAGATTGATGCCGTCTTCCTGCCGGCGCGCGACGTCGGCGGCGACTTCTATCTCTGCCGTCCCTTGCCGGATGGCCGGCAGCGCATCATGCTCGGCGATGTAAGCGGCAAGGGTACCGCGGCGGCTATGACGGCTGCTTTGCTCATCGGTGCCGCCGAAGGCCGCGCCGGCTCGCCCTCGCAGTTGCTGAATCACCTGAACCAGGTTCTGCGCGACAGCCGCGTTGGCGGGTTTGCAACCTGCCTCTGCGCCGATTTTGCGCACGACGGAACCGTCGTGCTTGCCAGCGCCGGCCATCTCGCTCCCTATTACGGCGGATCGGAGCTGAAGGTGGAAAGCGGTTTGCCCCTCGGCCTCGATGTCACAGCCTCCTACGGCGAGTCGGTGTTTCAGTTCGCACCAGGCACCCAACTCACGCTGCTCACTGACGGCGTGGTCGAGGCGCAGAATGGCCATCGCGAACTCTTCGGTTTCGATCGCACTGCCGCCATTTCGAATCAGACCGCTGATGCCATCGCCCGCGCCGCACAGGCCTTCGGCCAGCAGGATGACATCACCGTTCTAACCCTCACTCTCGTCCCTGTCGCAGTGGCGACCGTATAACGGCAATCCATTTGCGTTCAATCGCTCGCGGCGCCTCTTGCCCAGCGTGCCTCTGGCCCGATAAAGTTTGAGCCACGCGGCATTTTTTGGGCACAAACTTCGCTGCCCTGCACCGCTTACCGTCTTTTTCCCGGAGGGTTCCATGACCACCGTCCCGGCGTCCGCTGCAGTCAATCCCGACATCGACTCCACGCTGCGCGAAAACCGCGTCTTTCCGCCGCCGGCAGAGTTTGCCGCCAAAGCGCACATCAAAAGCCTGGAGCAGTACGAGACCATGTACCGGCAGTCGATCGAGGACCCGGAAAAATTCTGGGCCGCCGCGGCGCAGGAGCTGCACTGGTTCACGCCATGGAACAAAGTGCTCGAATGGAACCTGCCATCCGCCAAATGGTTCGTAGGCGGAAAATTTAATCTGTGCTACAACTCCGTCGACCGCCATGCACTGGGCGCGCGAGCCAGCAAAACGGCTCTCATCTGGGAAGGCGAGCCGGGCGAAATTCGCCGCCTCACCTACGCCGAACTGCACGCCGAGGTGCAGCGCTTCGCCAATGCACTCAAAGCGCTCGGCATCAAAAAAGGCGACCGCGTAGCCATCTACATGGGCATGACGCCTGAGCTGGCCATCGCGCTGCTGGCCTGCGCGCGCATCGGCGCCATTCACTCCGTCATCTTCGGCGGATTCGCCGCCCACGCCATCTCCGACCGCGTCAACGACTCCGGCTGCGTGGCCATCCTCACGCAGGACACCAGCTACCGCCGCGGCAACGAAATCCAGCTCAAGCGCACCGTCGATGAGGCGATGAACTCCTGCCCTACCGTAAAGCACGTCGTCGTCTATCGCCGCACCGGCTCGCCGGTAAACATGGTGGAAGGCCGCGATCACTGGTGGCACGATCTTGTCGCCAAGGCCAGCGCAGAATGCCCCGCCGAGCCAATGGACTCCGAGGATCCGCTCTACATCCTCTACACCTCCGGCACCACCGGCAAGCCCAAGGGCCTCGTCCACACCACCGCCGGCTACGCCGTGCAAACTTATCTCACCACAAAATACGTCTTCGACATCCGCGATGAAGACATCTACTGGTGCACAGCCGATATCGGCTGGGTCACCGGCCACTCGTATGTTGTCTACGGCCCGCTCCAGTGCGGAGCCACTGTGCTGATGTATGAAGGCGCGCCCAACTGGCCCGACTTCTCGCGCTTCTGGAAAATCGTCGACGACCATAAGGTGACGGTCTTCTACACAGCGCCCACCGCCATTCGCGCCTTCATCAAGTGGGGCGACGAGCACGTTGAAAAGCACGACCTCAGCTCTCTCAGGCTCTTGGGCACGGTAGGCGAACCAATCAATCCTGAAGCGTGGATGTGGTACCGCGAGAAGATCGGCCACAACCGCTGTCCCATCGTCGACACCTGGTGGCAGACCGAAACCGGCGCCATCCTGATCTCGCCAATTCCGGGCGCCGTTCCCACCAAGCCCGGCTCGGCCACGCGGCCGTTCTTCGGCATCCAGCCGGAAGTCGTCACGCGCGACGGAAAGCCCGTGCCGGCCGGCAGCGGCGGCCTGCTCATAATCCGCAAACCCTGGCCGTCAATGGGGCGCACCGTCTACGGCGACCCCGAGCGCTATCAAAAAACGTATTGGTCCGACGTGCCCGGCTGCTACTTCACCGGCGACGGCGCCCGCCAGGATGCCGACGGCTACTTCTGGCTCATGGGCCGCGTGGACGACGTGATCAACGTGAGCGGCCACCGGCTGGGAACGATGGAGGTGGAATCGGCATTAGTCGCCCATCCCAAAGTTGCCGAAGCCGCCGTCGTCGGCCGGCCCGACGCGATGAAAGGCCAGGCCATCGCCGCATTCGTCACGCTCGAAAGCGGCAATGAGCCCTCGAACGAGCTAAAGGAAGAGTTGAAGAAGTGGGTCGCAAAAGAAATTGGCTCGCTCGCCCGTCCTGACGACATTCGCTTCACCGAAGCGCTGCCCAAAACACGCAGCGGCAAAATCATGCGCCGTCTTCTGCGCGAACTGGCCACGCACGGCGAAGTAAAAGGTGACGTGACCACGCTCGAAGACTTCACCGTAATCGCCAAGCTGCGCGAGACCGACGAAGGCTAAAGCACAGGGTCCGAGCGGCACGGCACACTCTCTCTGCAACGAGAATCGCAATCTTTCGCGACGGCTCTTAACCCGCCGCAACAGTCGTGCCCTGCACCGTCTCCGCCGGCACCGCGCTTCGCGTTGCGTACAGATACCACAGCAGCCACGCCGGAGCGGTCCACACATAGAAAGCCGACGTCATCGGAATCTGGACAACAAAGCCGACCATGCCCGCGGCTGCAATTGCCACGAAGAGCGCCAAAGACGCAATCGACTTCTCCGCCTTGTACTTCTCGGTCGTGTAAAGCCCGATCAGCACCGCCGGAAACAGCACCGCTTGATCGCTGTAGAAGGAGTAAGGCGTACACGCCACCGACACCAGCAGCACCAGCAGGCCCTCGCGATTCCAATCCCAGCTTTCGCGGCGCCTGACAAAGTACCACACGGCCCAGATGCATGCGCATGCCTCAGGAACGTACCCCAGCGGCCGCGCAGCGCGATCGACGCCAAAGCGCAGCGCCATGCTGACCGTCGGTATAAACAAATCGGCAGCACCACTTGTGTGCATCATCCGGGCGTATTCACCCCACACATGCGGGTCGAGGCCGAGCGTAAGTCCGCAGCTTACAGCCAGCGCAAATGCAAAGCCGCCCAACACCCGGAACTCTCTCCGTACAACCGACCAGAGCACCAAAACCACGGCTAAGGGCAGGAACAGATGCGGCTTGAGCGCGCAAAGCACCAGCGCCGCGCCCGCAAGCCACGGCCGCCTGCGAACGAAGTACAGAAACAGCACAATACTGAGCAGAAAGAAGATTCCGAGCTGACCGGAGATGAGGCACCACAGCGACGGCGGAAAACCCAGCGCGATCACATGCCAGCGGCTCTCGGGCCGTCCGTGCAGCAACCACAAAATCCAGACAGAGACTGAAAGGCAGGCAAGCAGCAGAAGCATCCACAGGATAAGCCCGGTTTTCGCGCTCACCCATCCCAGCGGCAGCGCATAAGCAGACGCCACCGGTGGGCTCAAGCTCACCAGTGCGCCTGGAAAGCCCATGCCGGCGGAGCGCTCAACGCGAAAGAGCGCGGCCGTGTCATAGGGATTCGCGCCGCGCGCAAGCTGCTGCTCCGCCGCCCAATATTGAATGAAGTCGCGCCCCGTGGCGGTTTTCTGATTCACGCCGAAAACCAGTATCGCCACCACCAGGCAGGCGCCGATTGCGATAATGCCGGCCGCCGCAAACTTGCGCAAACGCGATCCTGTCTGCGGCATGAGAGTGATCCAGCCCCCGTTTCCCCGTGGATTGATGCCCTGGAATTGATGCCCTGGATTGGTGCAGGAAAATCATAGCCTACCGGAGGCGTTCGCCTCGAGCGCAATGGAAAACGCGCGCAGCAAAAGAATCGGGCATCCCGAAGGATGCCCGAAGCAGTTGTTGCTGAGATTCTGCCTTACCGCCAGTAGTAGGTGCCGCCGACCATGTAATACGGCACATAGTAGACCGGCGGATACGCATATGTCGGGTAACCATACGGAGCGTAGTAGCCATAGGGCGCATAGCCGCGGCGATAGAGGTTGGGTCCGCCGGGATACAGGCCTTCGGCCAGCCGTTGAGCCTCCTGAGCACTCACCGGGTTCACCGTGAGCGGCGCGTTCAGGTGAAAAGTAACCAGCGCCTCGGCCGGAATCCACGCCCGCGGCCCTTTGGAGGCAGCCGTTGCTCCGGCTCCTGCCGCCGCGCCCGCGCCTGCGCCGATAGCACAGCCCACGCCGCGGCCTGCCGCGCATCCGATAATGGTGCCAAGCAGTGCGCCGCCAATTGTGTTGGTGGCGGCTTGGCCGCCCTTGCCCGGGCCCTTCACCCTGAATTCATCGCTCTGAATCGGGTAATTCTGTCCGCCCAGATCGAGCGAGGTCAGGGTCAGCGCGAATTCGTTGCTGCCCGTCAGTTCGCCGGCCTTCTTTACCTCCGTCACCACGCCGTGCACGGTTGCGCCGCGCGGAATGGCCAGCACGCCGCCCACCGGCACGTCCTGGATCACCGTAAACTGCACCGGCGTCCCAGTCTGGGCCTTCTTGCCGTCCACCGGCTCGCTGGTGCGCAACTGGATCAGCGTTCCCTGCGCAACCGTTACCGGCCCACGCGCCGGTTGATAGGCCGGAGGCCGTTGATAGCCATACTGCGGCTGCTGCCCATAGCCCGGAGGCGGTGGAGGCGGAGTATATTGCGGCCGCGCCTGCGGATACTGCGGCGGCGGATACTGACCCTGCTGTGGATACTGCTGGGGAGGATACTGACCCTGCTGCGGATACTGCTGGGGCGGATACTGCGGCGGCGGATACTGACCCTGCGGAGGATATTGGTTCTGCCCCCCGGCCTGACCTTGATCAGCCGGAGGCTGATTCGGTGCTTCCCCGGGTGCCGGAGCCGGCTGCTGCCCTGCATCGGCCTGCCCGTTATCCGGCATAGGCATCGGCTCATTCTGCGGCGGAGCCTGCGCCTGGCCCGTATCATCGTCGCTCTGGTCCGGCGACAAACCCTGCGCCTGCGCCGCGGCCTGCACATCGCCCACCTTCAGGTTGTTGTTCACCTTGGCCACGCCAGGCACGCCCTTCGCGATTGACTCAGCAAGGTCCTTCGAGCCCTGGCTCGATACTGTACCCGAAAGCGTGACCTCGCCCTGGATCGTTGCCGCCGTGATCAGGTCATCCTTCAATGCCTGCGAAGCGTCCAGCGCATGCACCACGTCCATCTCGATCTGTCCGTCGGTGCGCTGGCCGGAATTTGCCGCCGCGCTTGAAGTATCGGGCGCCGGATTCTGCGCGCCATTCTGTTCATCCTGGCCCGCCGCCATCGCGGCGCAAAGCACAACCACGGCGAAAAACGTCATGAACTGCGGAAAAATTCTTTTGAGCATCAGACGATCCATCGTCTTCTCTCCTCAACCCCAACTCGTCCGAGCCTGCCCACCACCGCAGGTCCAAACGACCCCTTCTAATGGATGCTGCCGGCTTCTCTTCGGGATTAGACGAATCCCGGCAGTAGCCGTCATTTCCCCCATCACTTCATTTGACCCCATCGGCGCCGAAAAGTTCCGCCCAAATGCCCTGGCGTAACGTCCCACCTGGACGCGAACAGACGCCTGCAAGTGACAGGAACAAGAGAGAATCGGCCATTCTTCGCTGAAACTCCCCTACACCATGGTCGGCGCCGCGAAGGGAATACCGGCGGCTGGGCTCGACGCCGGTATTCAGGTTGTCAACAGGAAGGGAAACCGGGGTCTATCGGATTGCCCCATCGCGCAGCGCGGCGTCAACCGCCTTGCTCAGCGTCGCCAGCCCCTTGGCCACGCCTCTCGTATCGCCATCAAAGACCAGATGCACCCGCAGCGCGCGGCGGCCGCGTGACTCAAGCACCGCCAGGTCGCCGGCCGCCTGCGCGTCGATAACCACGCCGAAGGTATACTTCTGCCCCGGAATCGGCAAATCGACCGCATGGTCGGCCGTAATCTGCAGGAAGACGCCCGTATTCGGCCCGCCCTTGTAATCCTGCCCGGTGGAGTGCAGGAACCGCGGACCGAAGCCCAGGCAGGTAGCCACGCGTTTCATGTCGCGGATGCGATGGCGGAAATTCTGGATCGCTTCTTCGTTCTCGGCAAACATCGGCAGAAAAGCATTGATCGCAAAATAATCGCCCTCCTTGAGCTGGCTCAGATGCGCCCGCAGGAATGTGCCCAGGCTGGAGCTGGAGCCGGCGTCGTCGCCCTTCAGCCGCGCGGCGTATTCCTCAGTGGCAAACAGCATCACGCCGTCGCCGGCAAATATCGGCTTGCGCGCCGGCAGCTTGCCGGTCTTCTCGTACTCGGCGGTCAGCGCGCGCGTCTCCACCTTGGCCGATTCCACGTCCGGCTGGTCGAAGGGATTGATGCCCATCACCGATCCCGCAACCGCCGTTGCGATCTCCCACGCAAAGAACTGGCCAAAGATTTCATACAGGTCGGCAATCTCGATGTGCACCACCGGGTGTCCTGCGGCTTCAAGAGCACTGACTTGCTTGTCGAGGCTCGTATCCGCCGTGCTCGCCAGTCGGACGTACGCGAAAACACGGTCCTTTCCGTAGACCGCCGGTGCGCCGATGGCTTCGCGATCGACCGGCGTAATGCCCTTGCCCTGCTTCCCGGTCGACTCGGCAATCAACTGCTCGAGCCACGCGCCCAGGTCGTAGATCTCTGGCGAAGTGAAAAAGGTAAGCTTGTCGCGTCCGGAGTTTTGGCAGACCCCAAGCAGCAGGCCAAGCCGCACAGCCGCGTTTTGTTCAGGCTCCTGCTTCGCCGCTTCCACGGCTTTGGCCGCTTCGGCCAGCAGCCGCTTCACATCCAGCCCCATCGCCGCGGCGGCTACAACGCCAAAGTTCGAAAGCGCCGAATAACGTCCGCCGATCTGCGGATCGCCATAGAAAATCTGCCGGAACTTGTCGCCCTTTGCCACCTGCTCCATCTTCGAGCCCGGATCGGTGACGGCGACAAAATGGCTGCCGGCCTTATCGGCGCCCACCGCGGTTTTCATCTCCTCAAAGAAATATTGCTTGAGGATGTTCGGCTCCAGCGTGGAGCCCGATTTGCTGGACACGATCGCCAGCGTCTTTTTCAGGTCGAGCTTGTCGCGGATCGCCTTGATCTCCGCAGGATCTGTGGAGTCGACGATATGCAGCGCCGGAAATCCCGCCTGCCGGCCGAAGGTGACCGATAGCACCTCCGGGCAAAGGCTGGAACCGCCCATGCCCAGCAATAGCGCCGACTCAAAGCCGGCGGCCTTGATGCCGGACGCAAAATCAGTGAAGGCCGCGAGGTCGCGCTGCTGGCGAGCGACGATATCGGTCCAGCCCATCCAGTCCTGTTCGCCCTTCTGCGTCCAGAGAGTCGGGTCCTTCTCCCAGAACCGTTCAACTTTGTGGTTAGATTGCCAATCGGCGGCGGCTGCTTCGAATGCGCCGCGAAGTTGCTGAGGGATCGCAAATCGAAAGTTCATGATGTTTTTGATTCTGCATCAATTGGGTGGGTTGCGAAAACCTGTCGGCACACCAGCCCGGCGGACCTGGGCGTTTTGCCAGGCGATGCTTCGGCGAAAATTGCCGGACGAAAAATCGTCCGGCAATATCTCTGACAAGGCCCGGGCGCCGTCGCCGTCGACTTCGCCCGTGTTCAAAATCGCGGAAACATGTGACTGATCTGATAACTCGCGCCGATCGTAAATCCATTCGGGTTGAGTGAGCCCTCAGGGGTG
>JASIJW010000322.1:0-4606 GCA_030050035.1 Acidobacteriaceae bacterium
AGCAGAAGATTTTCGACGTGTCATCGCGCTAAGACCGGGTTTGGCTCCCGCATATCTGAATGATGGCCTTGCGCTGCAGCAGCTAGGGGACCATGCCGCCGCCGTTGAGCAGTTCCGCAAGTGCCTCGCCTTGCAACCCACAATGCGCGGAGTGCACCTCCTGCTTGGCGTATCACTCTACAAGGAAAGCCGCTTGGAAGAAGCTCGAACCGAGCTAAAAAAGGAAGTCCTTGCGAGCCCTAAAGACCCCAAAGCTCTTATGTGGCTCGGTGTGGTCGATTTAGCGGACGGACTAGCCGATGAAGCAGCAGATGTTTTGGACCGCGCTGCGATCTTAAGCCCTGACGACGTCGATATTCTTTATCACAGAGGCCGCGCGCACCTTCTCGTTTCCAATGAGAGCTACGAGCGAATGTATCAAGCCGACCCCCAATCTTGGCGCGTTCATGAAGTCCTGGCCGAAGCTTACGCTGAGGCGGACCGACATTCGGATGCGGAGACTGAGTATCTTTTGGCCATCAAGGCATCGCCCACGAGCAGCGGCTTGCACTATGAACTAGGGATCGAATACGAAGCGACAACGCAACTTGACAAGGCGATGGACTCGTTTCGAGAGGAGATGAAGATCGACCCAGAAAACGCTCTTGCTGTATACCAACTGGGCCGCCTCTTTATCGACCAACAAAATGCCGCGCAAGGGATGGAATTGCTGCACAAAGCTCTGGCCATGAGTCCCAATCTTCCGGGCTGCCAGTACTATCTGGGCGTCGGGGACGCCCAGCAGAAGCGATTCGAGGCCGCAATCTCAGATTTCAAGAAAGAGATTGAAACCGGGAAGGATGAAGAGCTCAAGATCCAATCCTATTATCAACTCGCTCGAGCATATCACGAGATGAAGCAGCCTGACCAAGCCCAGGAGGCGCTAGCAAAATTCCAGGAGTTAAAGGACCAACGCGATACGCGTCAGAAGAATAATCTGCTGAGAAAAATGAAGGAACAACATGATGTGCTGCAAACGGAGAAAGCGCCGGACTGAGGTGGCAGCGTGATTCGGATTTCTATCCTTGCACTCATATTTTCGCTGACGACCGCTTGCTTCTCTTTGCGAACTCAAGGCCAATTTTTGAAGCCTTCTTTACCGTCTTCTTCGCCTACCTCCGCTCTTTATGAAGAAGGGAAGGCAGCATTTAATGAAAAACAATGGGCCAACGCTGCAACTTTGTTCGAGCGCGCAGATGCCGCTCAACCTGGAGTAACCGATGCGCTGGTTTATCGAGCAAGCGCACTCCTGAATCTGAATCGGTTGCAAGAAGCCGATATCGCTTTGACCTCCTATACAAAACTGCACCCTGACGCGGCTGATGCTCTTTATCTCCTGGGATTCATACTTCAGCGCGAAAGGCTGCCGCGACGCTCTTTGCAAACCTTGACGGCCGCTGCATCTATCCGCATGCCAGAAGCGAACGATCTCAAAATCGCCGCCTTTGATTATGTCGAGCTAAATGATTACGACGATGCGATCCATTGGTTCGAGGAGGCGGTCGCAATGGACCCTACCAACGCTGAGCTCCTGTACGGGCTCGGGCGATGTTATTACACAGAAAGCCGCTTTGCAGCGGCAGAGCGGGCTTTCACTCGGGTTCTGGCGATGGATCCTCGAGATGTGAGGGCTGCCGAAAACCTTGGCCTCGTCCTAATGAATGAGAATCGACCTGAACAGGCCGAAAAGAGTTTTCGACAAGCGATCGAATTGTCGCGCCAAGCTTCGCGACAGGATGAATGGCCGTATCTCGATTATGGCGCCTTTCTGATCGAGCAAGATCGACCTGCCGATGCTGTCCAGATCTTGAAGGAGGCCGTATCGATATCTCCAAAGAATAGCGAGTGTCATGAAAAGCTAGGGCAGGCCCTTGTTAGGACCGGCGATTCGCGTGACGGCATTGTTGAACTTGAGCATGCAGTGTCTTTGAAACCGTCCGATGCGCGTCTCCACTACGAACTCGGGCTTGCTTACCGCAAGGCGGGAATGGCGGAAAAGGCGAAAAGTGAATTTACTGCAAGCTCCACTTTGTACGGCACGAAATCGGAGCAGGAGCGACATTGAATCACCAGCACCTCATCTGACATAGCGTCCCGTAAATGGAATCCCAGTAATCACATTTTGTCCAATGCGCGGAAGCAGGAGATGAGTTACTCGCCGAGCAGCAAGTTTCGACTGCCAACAATGACGGGGCGATTGATCAATTAGCACAGCAACAGCAGTGAATAGTCTGACCCCGCAGGCACTTGAGGCAGGCGATGGAATTCCAAGGTTCGTTTTTTGCTATTGAGGGATCGGTTTCTGAGACTTCTTGAATACCGCAGTAAACTGCATTTCGGTGTTGTTGCGCGGAGCAAATGTGGAACGACAGGCGACAATCTTATGTTATTGAAGAAATTTCCATCCGTGAAATTGGCGCAGCCTCGAATTTTCATGCCGGCGTTGCTGCTGGCTGTGACCGCGCCGATCCATTCCTGGGGACAGCAGTGGCTATCCGGCCAGGATTCGCCGGTTCACGATTCGGACCGCTTAACTCCCTTGAGCGGCAAAGTGATGTCGATCGAAAACGATGATGTGCGGGTCGAGTTCGATGGGGTGTCTGGGGCGTTGATCGGATTCACCAATAAGCGAACGGGGTGGAACGTACAAAAGTCCCCGGAACTGGGGGAATCGTTTCGCGTCTTTGCGCCGACTTCCGACCGTTCATACAATCCTGTCCTTGGTGCACGCAACCGGCTCACCTCGATCCAGAAATCTTCTGATGGCCGCTCGTTAACGTTAGTATGGAAGTCCTTGCAGAGCGAATATCGAGGAGCCCTCGACATCGCCTTGAGGGGAACTGTTTCTTTAGACGGCCCGGAAGTGGCCTTCGAGATGGAGATTGAAAATCACGGGGGGTGGACTGTAACCAGCGTAGATTGGCCTATCATAGGCTCTCTTTCAGCGCCTTCAGCCTCTCCATCAATGGAGCATCTGACAGCCGCTTACGGCACAGCGACGACTGCTCCCCTTTGGCCAAACTTTCAAGACCAACGAGGGTATTATGGGACCAATTACCCAATTCAGATGGGCGCCGGCCGTTACGATCTTGTTTTGGCCGGAAATGAGGGATTGTATCTCGGCACACACGATACTTCTCAGAATGAAGTTACCCGCTACACGTTCGAGCTCAAGCCCGGATTCAGCGATTCCTTCAATCAGCAGGTGCCGTCGGCACCTGCAATCGACGGCCATCCAACCCGTATCGTTGCCTCTATCGAGCATTTCCCGTTTGTGCCTTCGGGCGCATCAGTCAAACTCGCTCGTGTTGTCCTTTCGCCTTTCTCCGGTGATTGGCATCATGGCGCGGATGTCTATCGCCGATGGCGTGCATCCTGGTTTCACCCTCCGGTCGGGCCTGACTGGGTCGATGGCGTGAATTCGTGGCAGCAGATTCAGATCGACTCCTCGGAAGACGATTTGAGAACCTCTTATCGGGATCTCCCTCGCCGTGCTACCGAGGCGGCAAAGGCCGGCATCAATGCAATTCAGCTTGTGGGTTGGAACAACGGCGGCCAGGATCGTGGAAATCCTTCGCACGACACTGACCCAAGGCTCGGCACCTGGCAGGATTTGCACGATGCAATTGCCAAAATCCAGGCCATGGGCGTGCACGTCATTCTCTTTAACAAGTACACCTGGGTGGATACAAGCAATCCTGACTATGCAGCAGGGCTAAAGGATCATGTTGCAAAGGATCCGAACGGCTGGCCGTATGTCCATCCTGGTTACGAGTATCAAACCCCCGAACAGCTCGCCGACATGAACACGCGCCGTCTTGCGGTCGCGTGCACTCCGGATCCTTTTTGGCAAGATCTGTCGGCGCGAGAATTCAAAAAGAGCATTGACCTCGGCGCAAGCGGAATTCTCTACGATGAAGTTTTTCATCACGCCAATGCGAGCTACTGTTTCTCTCATAAGGACGGCCAGCTCGTTGCTGAGCCGATTTTTCAGGGCGACACCATGCTCGGACGTCGTTTTCACGGAATTGTGCGGGGTTCCGTCGGCGAGAAGAACTTCCTATTCGCCGGCGAGCAGCCTTACGACTTGGAACAACAATACTACACGCTTTCTTATTTCCGCATCCTTCGCGGTCATATTCCTTTCGACAGGTACAACGCACCGTTCGTGCCCATGATGATTGCGGTTACCGGCTTCGATGACCGCGAGATGATCAATGAAGCGCTTCGCTACCGTTACATCCTTAGCTACGAACCTTTCAACTTCAAAGGTAATTTGTCGGATTTTCCTGAGACGCTGAACTACGGTATCAAGATGGATGCATTCCGCCGAAAATTCCAGGATTATGTATGGAACGCTGAATTCAGAGACAATCAGGACGCTGAAGTGACAGTTTCTGGGAAACCATACACAGGCTTTTCTACTTTCTTGCGGACTGATGGAAAGCGGGCTGTAGTGGTTGTCAACCCTGGGAGCGCAGATATCGCCGCTACTGTCGCTTTGGACCATCCAGCAGGCAATCTTCAATGGGCGAGTCCGGAGCAACCAGATCTGCATCCATTTGTG
>JASIJW010000323.1:0-3384 GCA_030050035.1 Acidobacteriaceae bacterium
ATGCAGGAACCCGTTTAGTCCGAAGACTGTGAACAGAAGACCAAGTAGGCAGCGCGAAGTCGTTGCTGCGATCTTCATGACAATTCTCCTCGATAGGATTTCAGGCGAACTTGTGAATCGGGATTACATGACCTGCGAGGCCAATGCCTCGACGTAGGGCTGCAGAAACGCCGAACGATCGGCCTCACCTGATCGGAGCGCGGCTGTTCCGCCGGCAGTGATGAATGTTGCCTGGGTAACGCCGAGAAATGCGAAGACCGTGCGCAGATAAGGTTCGATGAAGTTGAATGACGCCAGTGCGGTTCCCGCATCGTATTTACCGCCTGAAGCGACAAGAAATGTGGCCTTCTTTCCCGTGAGCAATCCTCTTGGCTTGCCTTCGGAGTAGGTGAAAGTCTTACCTGCGCGTGCAATGAGATCGATCCAGAGCTTTACTGTGGAAGGAATGCCGAAGTTATGCATGGGCACGCCAATCACGTATTCGTCCGCTGCTTCGAGTTCCGCAATCAACATGTTCGACAGCTCAAGAATCTGCTTCTGCTCCGGGCTGCGTCGTTCTTCCGGCGCAAAGGCGGCAGCGACCCATTGCGCGGTCAGAGGCGCCAGTTGGGTTTGGTTCAGATCTCTGGAAATCACCCCTCCATCCGGATGGAGAGTCTTCCATCTCTGCACGAACTCTTCGGTTAGCTGGCGCGAAACCGAGGCCTGAAACATTGGGCTAGAATCCACATGCAACAACGTTGACATACGGCGTTTTGTCTCCTTCGGCGCATGCGACGGTTGCCGTCACATGACGTCTAACCAACAGATGTTGTTATTACGACAACGATGCAGTAAAATTCCGAGTATGGAAACCGCTCGCGCCGCAGTCGAGAGGAATCTGGATCCGAGGGTCCGCCGCACCCGGAGAATGCTGCAGGATGCGCTTGCCAGTCTCCTGAAACAAAAGGACTTTGACAACATTTCCATCGGCGACATTGCCGAAGAATCGACACTGAACCGGGCGACTTTTTATGACCATTACCCGGACAAGTTCGCGCTTCTCGAATGTCTCGTCGGCTCACAGTTTCAGGAACTGATTTCCAACCGGAATATCTGTTTCAGCGGCTGCCAGGGAGCGCTCAGGAACATAGCGATGGGCGTTTGCTATTACCTGTCAGAGACGACCAAGCCTGGCGCAGACGGACTCTGGAAGGCAGGTGCGCCGATGGATACCACCATCGTCTCGGTTGTGCGACGGCTGATTCTCGATGGGTTTGCGAAGCATCCGCCGAAACCAGGTGTTCCGGTTGCGCTTGTTTCGTCGACAATCGCCTGGGCGATCTACGGTGCGGCGAAGGAATGGGCGCAAAGTCCAAAGCGTATGTCTGTCGAGAGAATCGGCGTAGTGATTGAGAAAATCATCGCGCCGATTCTGACTGCGCTCGCCAAAGAGCCCACCGCTTGAGGAACCTGGTACCAGACAAATAACTGGCCCGGAACATAGAGTTATTACGGTGATGTAGGTGAACGAACGAATCTTGTAATCTATGACCCAATGAAAAGGCACACATGGGATCACATTGCAATGTCCTGGTTGCTAATTAGGCGCGGTAGAACGGGCCTCCGCGAAGGACAGATGGACCGGCGCGCGGAGGAGGTTTGTGAGCTAACTCCACTTTGATTTGTGCGAGCTTCGCGTGAATCTACTTTTTTGGAGGGAAGTTTTTGAGCAGTTTGGCTATGGCCTTGTTCAGATGCTCTTCATTCTTTGACTGCTTGGAACTAGGGTTGAGCGCCTTGGTCGCTGTTCCGGTCCAGACCAGTTGTTTGTTCGATGGATCGTACATATCAAGAACAAGCGAGCCAACGTTGATGGTCGATTGGGTCGCTGTCGCCATGCCTCCACCCCAGAAAACTCCCCCGCCCGTTCCGTAAGCAGTCCACTGTTTTTGCTGATCAATAGCTGCCTGGTAGCTCACGTAAAGGTCAGCCTGATCGTTGTCGGATTTTGTCAGGCCCTTTGAGGCCAGCTGGGAATCGATGGATTGCTTGATCTCCTGGTCTACGATCTGGTTGGGGTGGGAGCCATTTGGAGTGGAGACCCACTTATAGGTGTGGAACTTCGAGAAATCAACTCCGGGCATGGCATTGGTTTTCACTTCCTGCCCTGCAACTCGGAATGCTGACAACATTAATACGAAGCCCATTCCAATCGCCGCGATCGTTTTACCAGCCTGCTGCAACATCACATGTCTCCTCTCTTGGCAAGATCTAAGTTCAACTAAACCCGCGGGCCGACCCCTGGTTTCCATTTGATTTTGAGATGAAACTCAACCTGGCTCTTGCACTTCGGCTCATTAGTGGCAAGACGAGAGAGGCTTGTCATCTTGAATCCGCTGCGCAACAAGCACAGCCATGTTTGGATTCTCAACGTGGTATTGCGTCACGGAAAGCGACCGGCACAAAGTGAGCCCCCGGTCACGCCGCCATCTTACCCTTGGCCGAGTTCTTCTCGATGTTTTGCGCGGTCATGATCAACGCGAGGTGCGAAAAGGCCTGTGGAAAGTTGCTGATCTGACGGCGCCGATCGGAGTCATACTCCTCGGAAAGAAGCCCTAGGTGGTTGCGTAACGCGAGCAAGCGCTCGAACAATGCCTCTGCCTCGGAGAGGCGGCCCGCAAATGCATAGTTATCGGCCAGCCAGAACGTGCACGCTAAGAAAGCGCCCTCCGTCCCGGGAAGACCGTCGGCGCCTTCTTTAGGATCGTAACGAAGCACAAAGCCATCACGGACGAGTTGCTTCTCTATTGCCGCGACTGTTCCACACATGCGCGGATCGCTAGCCGGAAGGAATCCAAAGTACGGAATCGTCAGAACACTAGCATCGAGAGCCTCGCTGCCATAGGATTGCGTGAACGCCCCAATCCGTGGGTTGTAGCCGCGCTCGCAAACCTCCATGTGGATCCTGTCCCGCAGAGAAGAGATGCGCGGCAGGATCTTCTGGCCCTCATCCCTGCCGATTCCAAATTCTTGGATTCCCTTTGCAACTCGATCGAAAAACACCCAGGCCATGACTTTCGAATGAGTGAAGTGTCGCCGCCCGCCTCGCACTTCCCAAATACCGTCGTCCGGATGCTGCCAGGCATCCTCCATAAAGGTAATCAGACCCTTGAGCAAAGGCCAGCCTTCATTCCGCGTCTGCAGACCCATCTGAAGTGCCGTGTACCAGCACGAAAGGTGTTCTCCATAGACATCAAGCTGAAACTGGCCGGAGGCGGCGTTGCCGACGCGCACCGGCTTTGAGCTTTCATAGCCGGGCAGCCAATCCAGTTCAAACTCTGTCAAGCGTCGGCCACCGAAGATGTTATACATAATTTGCAGATCGGCAGGATCTCCCGCAAT
>JASIJW010000324.1:0-4465 GCA_030050035.1 Acidobacteriaceae bacterium
TTCCGGTGTAACCGTGACTTTCGCTGCGCCGGCTTCGGGAGCGAGCGCGAGCCTTTCCTCATCCACGGCGACCACCAACAGTAGCGGAAATGCCAGTGTGACGGCGACCGCGAACGGCATCGCCAGCTCAACAGCGTACACCGTAAGCGCAACGGTCGCTGGCGTCGGCACGCCTGCGAGCTTCTCGCTGACCAACACTTTTGCTCCAACCGCACTGACCGTTACGCCGTCGGCGACCTCAATCGTTTATGGCCAGAGCGCAACCATCAACGCCAGCATCAGCCCGTCGAACGTGCTTGGCACCACACCCACGGGATCAGTGGCTTTCTATGATGGGTCAACGGCTCTGACGCCGGTCTCAACCGTGTCGGGAGCAGCGGCCACCTATACCGTCAGCGTGCCAGCCGTCGGCAGTCATACCTACGCGGCGCAATATCTTGGCGACGCGAACTTCCAGGCCAGCACGCTCACCAGCGCAACCTCAGCGGTGGTCGTGGGCAAGGCAAACGTCACCCTGACCGGCCCCACTCCGCCCGTGTACCTGTTGAGCGGCCAGGGCGGTTCCATCCCTGTCAACATTGCGGGGCAATACTCCGGCAGCGGAATCGCCACACCTACAGGCGGATTGAGTTGCAGTGTAAGCAATAACGCTTTCGCGTGCGGGTCACTGCCGGTCACCAATGGAACGGCGTCAATCACCGTTCCCAATACTCTGGAGGCAGGCCAATACACGATCACCGTCAGCTATGCAGGCGACGTCAACTATAGCGCCAATTCAATTCAAATCCAGCTCACTGTTTACCCGCCGATTATGATTAACCCGACTTCTCTGCCTGTCGGCATTGCGGGAACGGTGTATTCACAGACGCTGACCGCCACGGGCGGCAGCGGTGGCCCGTACACATGGACCGGGTTCTCGGCAGACGGCCTAACATTGTCGCCCGCCGGCGTCATTTCCGGAACGCCAACAACTGCGGGCACTGTGAGCTTCAACGCACTGGTGACAGACTCCTTGGGCGACACGGCCTCTCTGACTTATCAGCTCATAATCGCAGTGGGCATTGTTGACAACGAGTCCATCTCGGTTTCCGACGCCGATGTTGTGAATGCTTTCACTTTGAGTGCGCCGATCAGCGTAAGCGCGCCAGTGGCGTTTTTCTCCACCGGCAGCCCGCTTACCTTCGGCGGGCAATCAGGAAATCAGCAAACCATCGCCATCGAGAATATCGGACAAGCCTCGATGACGCTTACTTCCATTACATCCATTGCGATTTCCACGGGCGCGGTCTTTACGCCATCTGCGTTCCAGTGCTTTAACGGCGCCAGTGCAACCGGCGCGTCGTCAGCCACGCTGCCCACCGGCGGCTTCTGCACGTTGACGATTACCTATACAGGTTCCGCGCCAAGCACGGACAATGGCACGCTGACGTTCACCGACAATGCCGGACTGAGCAACCTCACAAGCACGGCATCGTCAAGCCCGAATAGTTACACGCAATCAATCGTGCTGGACGGAGAATGTCCAACCGGGTCGACCTGCCCCACGGCACCCCCGCCGGCGCCACCTGCGACAGTTCCCGGTCCTCCAGACAACGAAACAATCACTGTTACCGACACGGAGAACTTCACCGTCACTACGGCTCCGGGCTTTACGTTATCGCCAGCACCTGTCAGTGTTTCCGTGGCGCAGGGTGGTAGCGTAACAAGCACAATCACCGTCGCTGACTTTGGAGGCTTTTCCGGCACCGTCGCGCTCGCTGCGAGCGGACTGCCGAATGGCGTTACGTCGTCCTTTGCCGCCGGCTCCGCAACGGGAACCCAAGTGCTCACATTGACGGCCAGCGCGTCGGCGCAGGTCACGTCTTCTGCTGTCACAGTCACCATAACCGGGACCTCGGGTACGACGACTGCGATAACCAGCATTTCGCTCAGCATTACACCTCAACCAAGCTTCACCGCAGGCAGCGGCAGCACCACAGCCATCTCTGTCACTCCCGGCGCGACCACTGGGAATACGGGAACAATCAGTATCGTCGGAACAAACGGATTTACCGGAACGATCAATCTGAGCTGCGCAGTCACAACGACGATGACCAATGTGAGCGACATGCCCTCGTGCAGCTTGAGTCCGACCAGCGTCGTCATCAACGGAGCGACGGTGCAAACGTCGACATTAACCGTCTCCACGACTGCAGCTTCGAGCTCGAAAAGCGATATCAAGAAACTCATTTGGCCGACGGGTGGAACGGCATTAGCCCTAATTGTGTTTCTGGCACTTCCAAGAAGACGGCGCAGTTGGTTAGTGTTCCCCGGTATGCTTCTTCTATTTGTCTTAATCGGTGTAGTTGGCTGTGGCGGCCATAGCAGCAGCGGAGGTGGTAGTGGAGGCGGCGGAAACCCTGGCACAACCGCCGGAGGCTACACGATCACTGTGACTGGAACTGCAGGATCGGTTAGTACAACCGTTGGGACAATTACTTTGACGGTGCAGTAGCGAGGCTTGAGGCCTGTGTAGTTGGAGCGTACTCGCGGAGCACGCGGTGGATGGTAGCCCGGGAGGCGCCATAGTTTTTCGCCACTGACCGAGACTGAGACCTGAGACGAACTCGATGTTGAGCCGGTTCAGCTCGTCGAGCACTTCGAGGAAGTGCTTGACCGATCGGGCGATCCGATCCGACGCCCAGACTAAAAGGCAATCATGGTTTTCCGGGAGATGACCGCCGAACCATCTCCACAAGCACTTTGCGCGTCTCCTGCGGCGTGCGGACTTCGCGGGGGAAATTGATGCGAGTGCCCTTCATGCCTTCGGCAGTCTTCAGTCGCAGCGTGAAGCCGAGGCGGTCGATGGAGGTCATCGTTGCTTCCGTCGCCTCGAGTTGCGAATGTGTCTGCGCCAGAAGAATCATAGAGTCGACGTGGTCGGAATTCATATGCGCGAGGATGCCCGGGGCAGATGCGGCCAGAGGATCAGGGGAAGCTACCTCGTACTCGTTGACTTCGACCCAGCCCATAACGCCAAATCCGCCGACATAGTAGAGATCAGCAGGCTGCAGGCGATAGAAGCTGAAATCGGGGAAATCGACCCAATAGCGACTATTGGGATGACGTGCTTCGTAGACTTCGCGCACTGCAACTAGATCGGCCGCGGGAACAGGCAGCGCATTGCCGATCAGGGTAGCGCGAGCTGCTCCCAGAGGATCACCGTCGGGACTTGGCTGGGCGACAAAGAGGCTGCATTTCGGATCGGCGCTGAGGTTCTGGGTGTGCATGGCCATACTGCTGATGAGGAAAATGGGACGACCGGCAGGATCGAGGGCAAAAGGCATCAGCGAACCGAAGGGAAAGCCAGGATGTCGGCGTGACATCGTCGACAGCGTTCCGACGGTAACGAGCGAAGCCAGGGTACGCACGCGCTCCGCGTGGCTCGGCTCAGGCAGTTGGGGCCGCGCCGGGCCCGTGGGTGCGTGACGGCGCGTAGCGGCAGATTCTGATTCAGACAAGGAACTCCCCCGATCAGGGTACGTCAGGAGGGGGATGAGTTGTGCAAATCGACTCGGCCGTTTTGAAACACGGAATTGCAATCCAGGCCGTCTCCTCTCATCTTTGATTTTAATCATGCCTTATGCTGTAGTATTAATCATAGTTAACCTAGGTCCTCCCGATCCTGGAGATTTCATCCACCATAGGAGGTCTTTGTGAAATACAAACGGACAGTACGGTATGATTTCCCCTTATTTTTGATACTGGTCTTAGTTAGCTGTCGTCCGCTGGCCGCTCAAAGTGGCACTTCCAGTGCTATATCGGGCGTCGTGCTAGACGCGTCCGGCGCTGCTTTATCTAATGCTGAAGTCACGACGACTGAGGTTGATACAAAGACCTCACGCAAAATGCTGACCAACCCGGACGGGCGTTTTCTGTTCTCGCAGGTTAATCCCGGCACGTATACGGTGCATGTGAGTGCGCCCGGATTTGCGGAACAAACCTCACAGTCGATCGCAGTCGAGGTCGGCCGTACGGCGACGCTCAACTTCAATCTCGCCGTGTCGGCCGAACCGCAGACCGTGGAAGTGACCGCCCAGCAGTCGCTTCTCACTCTGGAAAACCCCAATACCACCACGACCATCCAGGCTGAAACCATCACGAATCTACCCAACGCAGGATCGGACCTGACATTCGTGGCCCAGTTCGCTCCCGGAGCGCTGATGAATACGGCGGGATCGTCGAACGATGCCAAGGCTGCGGGAGGATACGGCAATGTCGAGTTCAACGGACTTCCGGCGACGTCGAACGGGTACATTCTTGATGGCTACGACACCAACGATCCGTGGCTTGGATTGAATATCGGCCTGTCGACAAATCTGGTGCTCGGCCTCGATGCCGTCGACCAGACGACCGTAAATACCAACTCGTACTCCGTGGATCAAGGCCGCTACGGTGCATCGCAGGTGAACTACTTCACCAAGTC
>JASIJW010000325.1:0-5337 GCA_030050035.1 Acidobacteriaceae bacterium
ACATTGACTCAAATTCTACGCAACGAATGGGGATTTGATGGTTTTGTCGTTTCCGATTGGGCGGCCGTGGGTGAGCTATTGAATCATGCCATTGCTGCCGATGGCGCAACCGCCGCCCGCAAGGCGCTGGAAGCCGGCGTGGACATGGATACGGAAAGTGATCTGTTCGGGACAACTCTCGCCGCCCAGGTGAGGTCGGGAAAGATTCCGGAATCCGTTGTGGACGAGGCAGTGCGGCGCGTGCTTCGAGTGAAGTTTGCGCTGGGTTTGTTTGACCACCCATACGCCCGACTGGAGCCAAAGTACGAAGCCACGCTGCAACGCCGCGCATTGGCACGAAAGGTGGCTGATGAAACCATGGTTCTGCTCAAAAATGATCCGGTGAACGGTTCGGGCCCGCTGCTGCCGCTGGCTAAGAAGGCCGGGACGGTGGCATTGATCGGGCCAATGTCCGACAACGCGGCAGAAATGCTGGGAGCATGGTCGGGCCAGGGCAATCCCAAGGACGTTATCACGTTGAAAGAGGAGTTGGAGAAGCGGCTGGGCAACCGGCTGCTGTACGCCGAGGGATGCGGATTGCTCTCCGGCGAGGATGCGAACGCACTGAAGAGCATCGAGACGGGCGTTCCGTTGTCGGAAACGCAGCGAATGCCGCTCCCGGACGATGCCCGGACGATTGCAGAGGCGGTGGATGTTGCAAAGCAAGCCGACATCGCCATTGTGGCGCTAGGCGAGCCGGCCTGGATGGAGGGCGAGGCATCGAGCCGCGCGTACCTGGATTTTACCGGTTCGCAGCAGAATCTACTTGAGGCAGTGGTGGCCACGGGCAAGCCCGTCATCCTGGTGGTGCTTGCTGGACGGCCATTGGTACTGAAATGGGCGGCGGCGCATGTGCCAGCCATCCTTGAAGCATGGAGTCCGGGGATCGAGGCAGGGCCCGCGATCGCCGATGTACTTTTGGGGGATGTAAACCCCTCGGGCAAGTTGCCAGCGAGCATGCCACGTGCGGTGGGGCAAGAGCCTCTCTATTATGCGCAACTACCGACGGGTCGCCCAGAGCGCGTGGACCTGAACCACATGTCGTGGGATGGAGGGAAATACAAATCGCGGTACGTGGATGAGCAGAACTCAGCGCTGTTTCCATTCGGCTGGGGACTAAGCTATACGCGCTTCGAATTCTCGAAGCCGACAGTCAGCCGGGCGGAGGTCCCGCTGAAGGATGTTCTAGCTAATCACAAGCCGGTGGTCATGGTGGATGTGGAGGTGACCAATACCGGTTCGGCGGCCGGCACCGAAGTTGCGCAGCTTTATATACGAAATACAGTGGCCAGTGTGGAGCAGCCGTTGCGCGAACTGAAGGGCTTTGCGCGCGTCACTCTTGCGCCTGGCGAAACGAAACACCTTGAATTCCCACTGGGCTTCAATGAACTGAACTTCTATACCTCGGACCTGAAGCAAACCGTGGAACCGACCACGTATGACGTTTGGGTTGGTGGAAGCTCTCTGGCGAGCCAGGATACGAGCTTCAAGGTAACCAAGTAAATGTTGCGCGTCGTCTTTTTTGACCGTACGTCACTGCGCAAGTCGGTTGCCGGCGAGTCTGTCACGTCGTCATGACCGCAACCTCCAGAAGGACGATATATCACAAAATAGCCGGCTTGGCGACCGCGAATAACTGACATTCCGACAATCGCAGATAGCCTTGGGAGGGCGCGCCAGGAGAATCGGGGCTTGTCCACTCTCCTCGCCGCTTTTGACAACCTGGATTAAGTTTCATCCGCCTAGGCTTTTCAAAAGGACCTCGTTCAATGAGTCGCACTTTTACTGTCTCGCTCCTCTTCGCCATGGGCTCACTTGCCGCGCTCGCACAGACCAGCAATCACGATGCACTTCATAAACAATTTCGTGTTCTCTATGTTAACGCCGGCCAAATCGTGGGAACGATACGCTCATTCCAGGGAGTAAATGGTCCGCCCTATCCGGTGAGAAGCGGCTTGCCAAATTTGATCGCACAGTATCGGGACCTCCACATCGACAGCGTGCGTACGCACGATTCGTACGGTCCAACAGAGATTGATCCGGTCTACACTAACCAGGGCCTCAAAGATGTGTTTCCTGATCCTTCGATTCGTTCGCAGGTCATCAAGGCATCTCGAGAGAACTGCATCTTTCCCGACTGGGATGCAGATCCCGATAATCCCCGCAGCTATAATTTTGGCCCCACCGACAAAATCGTGAAGGCGATCGTTGCGAGCGGCGCATCGGTTTTTTATCGCGTCGGCCGGAGTTTTGGAGCAAACCGCGAACCGCCAAAGGATGACGACAAATACGCGAATATCGTTGCCCATATCGCGATGCATTACGACAGGGGATGGGATCGTGGTTTTTATAACACGGTCAATTATTGGGAAATTTGGAATGAGCCGCAGGGTTTTTGGTCTGGCACAGCCGAGCAGTTTTATGAGTTATATGACAAAGTTTCATTGGCACTGAAAAAGGTCGACCCGTCAGCACAGGTTGGCGCAGATGGGAACGAGAGGGCTCTCAATGCAGGGCCATATCGAGAGGGCCTCTTTCAATACATCAAAGCACATAACCTGCCTTTCGACTTCTATTCGTGGCACACTTATGCCGATAAGTCCCACGACCCGTACAATGCTGTGCGTATCGGTCAAGAAACTAGACGCGTCCTCGATTCCGAAGGCTTCGCTGGCGCTAAGAGCATACTGTCGGAATGGAACTTGAGTGCGGACTTCACTGCGAAAGAAGAGCCGGAACTGGGCAGTATGGAAAATGCATCCTACGTCGCAGCAGTGCTTGTGTATCTACAGGATTCGGAAGTCGACCTCGCGCACTTTTATAGGGGCGACGCATTATGGATGGGACTGTTCAATGACAACGGCAGTTATCGCAAGCCTGCATATGCGTTTCGTGCAGTTGGCTCGCTTCTGAACACTCCTCAAAGACTTCTTGCCACGGGAGGAGACACTGCGGGTTTTGCCGTGCTCGCGGGCCGATCCAAGGATGGTAAGGAGGTGCAAATTCTGATCGACAACTACGAAATTCCGCCTCGTTACCTTCATCCCGATGAGCAACTGGCGCAGAAGAAGCCCAGGGTCTCTACGAAGTCCGGTATCACATCTCACGCTTCGACATTTAAGTACCTTCCCAAACGAACGGATATCATATATCACGACAATCAGGGCTATAGTCTGACGGTTTCGAACCTTCCATGGGGCAAGAGGCCGTTTACTCTGAAGCGATACCGGCTGACGAATACTGAGAATTTCTCTCTGACTGAACAGGAGAGTTGCAAGGGATCATCAATATCGCTTTCCGACCCGCTTTCGCCCCCAGGACTGGAACTTATAGTGCTCAAAGCTCGATGACTGACTGTGTCGTTTGACAAAAGTAAGCAGCTCGTTGAAAGTGAGGCAGCATGAGTGTATCTCGCAGGCAGTTTTTGCGTGGGGCTACGACAGCGGCCCTGTTCACGGCAGTTAGTCGGGCTCCTGGATCTGAGCTTCGGTTGCCGTTGGGTATTCAACTCTACAGCGTTCGCGAGCAGATGGCTGTTGACTTCGAAGGCGCTTTGGCAGCGTTGCACAATTCCGGGTATGTCGAGGTGGAATCTGCCGCGTTGCCGAATCGAAGTGCCAAGGAGATTCGGAGAGCGTTGGATGCAGCGGGGCTAAAGTGTGTCAGCGCTCATCAAGGATTCAACGAACTGCATGACAAGTTTGACGAAGTAGTCGCCTTCGATCAGGCCATTGGTGCTCGCTCCATTATCTGTCCAAGTCCTGGAAGAAGGACCCCGCTTCCAGCCGGTACCTCGCCCTTGCCAGATCCAACCCTCGATGACTGGCGATATAGTGCAGAGCAGTTTAATCGTATAGGCGAAAAGCTTAGGGCGGCAGGTCTTCACTTCGGTTATCACAATCACACCGCAGAGTTCGCCTCAATCGATGGCGTGATGCCCTACATGGAGTTAATGCGCTTGTGCGAGCCGGATAAGGTTTTTTTTGAACTCGATTGCGGATGGGCACGAGTTGCGGGCGTGGATCCTGTGGCTTTGATGCGCGACCATCCACAGCGGTTCAAAATGCTGCACATCAAAGACTTCAAGCTCCCGCCACATCCAACTCCGGAATCGCGAGAGGGTTGCAAAGTCGTAGAGCTTGGGCGAGGAGATATTGATTACGGCCCGATTCTCGATGAGGCTGCTCGTACCCAATCTATCGAACACATGTTTGTAGAGCAGGAGGCGTTCACGATGCCATGGAAGGAGTCGATTGCTATTGACGCCGCCTATCTCAAGAAGTTGGGGGCCTGCTGAAATGTTCAGATCCACCGCGGAGCGACAGGCGGCGCAAGTGCAATCGCTGTTGGGAGTGTGATCTCGGGACCACCGAGCGCCGCGATGTTTGGGCCATCTGAACAACCGGCGAACATCAAACTCCGGATCGAGCCATGCGCTTTGCGCCCAGGTTGAGGTCACTCACGCTGATTTCCCAAGAGTTTTAGCTCTCGCGCGTTTTCGGTAATCACGCGTTTTTTGCCTGTTGCCGCAGAGGAACGATGAGCACCAACGACGATTACCCGGTTTCGATCTATCGAAGAATATCCATCGGCATTCCACCGAGCCACACATTTTAAGGCGATCGAGACGTCCGTTCTCAGCCAATGAGAACAACTCGGCCAACACACGTCCAAGCCCATCGCCGTCATGCACTGATTGCAGCTTCAATGTTCCTCGCCGGTCGATCTTTATGACGAGGGGATAGAGCTTGCTCATTCGATTCACGCATTCTGAGCTCTTTTGGCTCGCAGCTCTCGAATCAGGCGGGAACTGCAGATAGGAGCGCAATGCACTCCGCAACCCCAGCGCACGCTGGTGATCGTCAGATGTCACCGGCTCATCCCTTTTGACTAAACCCCGCTTTCGCATCCATACCTCAAGCTGAGCAGGTGTCGCCAATTCATCCGAACGGACATGCTGTTCTCCGTTTTCAATGTAGGTGCGCAGATCGGCGGAGTTCAGGAAGTCGTAAAGGAGTGCAATCTCCTGAGGGACCGAATATTTCTTTGCCAGACTCATACAACACCAGCTTACGATGTTTGCTGGTTGACAACAAGAAACACCACCAATATGCTGTTGATGGTGTTCTATCGTTGCGATGCCAGGTCAAGATGCCAGGTCAAGGAGACGGCAATGACAAACTTTCCCATCTCAACCGAAGATGTTTCCTACCGGAAATATGTATCCGTGCTTGACACGCAGATGGCCTATATCGACGTAGGAGACGGCGATCCGATCGTGTTTCTGCACGGCAACCC
>JASIJW010000326.1:0-4010 GCA_030050035.1 Acidobacteriaceae bacterium
CGCGGTTCGCCGGCCGGCCATAACGGAGCCCGCAGCGTAACCGGAGCCCTGGGCACGCAGGAGTGGTTGCGGTTGCGCATCGGGGTAGGTCCGAATTTACCCCCCGAAGCCGCAGCCGGCGGAAGGCGTCCAGGCAGGGATTACCTGCTCTCGCCCATGCGCAAGGCGGATCTCGCCGTCCTCGACGAGGTGCTCGACCGGGTGGCAACGGCCACGCGGCGCATCCTCGAAGCCGGACCCGGGCCCGCGATGAACGAGTTTAACCGGAAGGAGGACAGGGACCAGGGAAACGGAAACGGCGATCAGAAATAGCGCTGCTGCGAGATGCAATCTGACCCCTGAAACCTGACCCCTGAAACCTGTCAACTGTGAGGAACAATGTCCCGTTTGTATGAAGTAATGTTTATCCTCCGTCCAGATGTGACCGAAGAGGATGCCGAAAAGCTGATCAGCGGCTTCACCACCTCCGTCACCAACGGCGGCGGCGCGGTCAAGTCGGTCGAGAAGCTGGGTCGCCGCAAGCTGGCTTACATGGTGCGCAAGTTCAACGACGGCAACTACGTGCTGCTCACCATCGAGGCCTCGGGCCCCGTCGTGCTCGAGCTCGAGCGCCGTCTCCGCGTCACCGAGCCGGTGATCAAGTTCATCACTGTGCGCATGGACGAGGAAGAAAAGCGCCTTGCCAAGCTCAAGGCCAAGCGCGGCGTCCGCAAGAGCGCCGAGCCGGCAGAGCCGGCATCCGCCTCCGAGCCCGCCCAGGCCAGCGCCTAAGCTTGCGCACTGTCATCCTGAGCGAGCGTTTTCGGGATGTCATCCTGAGCGAGTTTGCAGCAGGCAAGCGATCGGCAAACGAGTCGAAGGGCCTGCTTTGAAAGGGCACGGCTTTAGCCGTGCCGCAGAGGCGGCAAGCACTTTGGGGCTTTAGCCCCGAGGGAATGCAAAGCCGCCCGCAACAAATTACTCCTGCCCCCAACGCAGGAAGAGAACAGGAAAAGAAGAAGAGGAACCACAATGGCTGATGAAACCCAGGCAAAGCCGTCCGCTGGTGCGGACGGACCCCAGCAACCCGAGTCCCGCCCAGGTGCGGGACCAGGCGAAAGACAAGCTTCGGGCCCAGGCGAAAGACAAGGTGCGGGACCAGGCGCCTCAGGCCCGCGCGGACCTCGTCCCGGCGGCGGCCCCGGTGGCCGCGGCAAGTTTTTCCGCCGCAAGAAGGTCTGCAAGTTCTGCACCGAGAAGATCGACGCCATCCCCTACCGGGACGTCCGCCTTCTGCAGCAGTTCGTGGCCGAGCGCGGCAAGATCGTGCCCCGGCGTCTGACCGGCGTCTGCACCACGCACCAGCGCCGACTCACCCGCGCCATCAAGCAGGCCCGCAACATCGCCCTGCTGCCCTTCGCCACGCGGCACTAATTGTGGGACGAAGGGTGCGGGCTGCAGCCCGTACGCCAGGGTCGGCATAGCCTCGCCCTGGGCGAACGTTTTTGGTTTGTCGTCATCCTCAGCGAGCCGCGCCGAAGCGCGGCGAGTCGAAGGACATGCTGGATTGGGCTTTGTGTCAGGGTGCGACTTTAGTCGTGCCGAACCGCAGCAAGTAACAGTTGGGGCTTTAGCCCCTGCAACAGCCGCGGATCGAACGGTGCTCGGAACCTCGATGCTCGGATTTTCGACCAACACGAGAATCGACACGAGCGCCCGGAACTAGAATTGGAGAATTTCCCATGGAAGTCATTCTGAAAGAAGATGTCATCAACCTGGGCAGCCGCGGCGACGTGGTCAAGGTGGCCGACGGCTACGGCCGCAACTACCTTCTGCCCCGCAAGCTGGCCATGCAGGCCACCGAGCAGAACAAGGCCGTCATCGAGCAGATGAAGGCCTCCGCCGCCCGCCGCTCGGCCACCGAAAAAGCGCAGGCCGAGCAACTGGTCGCGCAGCTTGAGCCCGTCGCCCTCGCCTTCACCCGCAAGGCCGGCGAGCATGGCCATCTGTTCGGCTCCGTCACCTCGTCCGACATCGCCGCCGAGCTCGCCGCGCAGGGCTTCGAGATCGACCGCCGCAGGATCATCCTGCACGAGCCCCTCAAGAGCGTGGGCGAGTTCAAGGTAGCCATCAAGCTGCACCGCGAAGTCACCGCGCAGGTAAAGGTAACGGTCCAGGCCGAAGCAACAGAAGAAGCCGCAGCCCCGGCCGCAGAAGCCGCCGAGTAACCAGGCCGCCAAACGGGACCCACCCCGTTCCAAAATCCGGGCACTTCACCCTCTAACGAATGGGTGCCTGTGAAGTTTCAGGAGGTTGTCCATTCGATCTGAACCGGAGAAGCTGATTGTGACGAGCAAGCAGTAACTCTGGAGATCGAATGGACATCCTCTTGAAAGATCACAGGTGGCCTTGCGACTGATTCTGCCACGCTCTTCGGATTTCTGCTATACCGCAGCCGTAGGGCAATTAGACGCCGCGAATTCTGGTTTTTGGGGGTCGGTTTCCTAGTTGTGCATCTGGTTCTTTGGATCGTCCTACTGCGATTTGCCAGAGAATGGCGACCCGCATGGTTTGGCCTGATGGCATTTGAAGCGCCGGCTTTTCTTCTACTAAGAAACTTGCTTCAGCCCGAGTGACCGACTATTTCTCAGTTACTTTTTGATCAACCGGCCCATAGCCTCTCAATTCACCGTCATCAGAAGCCAGAGCCCATCCCAATTCCCTCCCACGAAACCGGCCATCTTCCTGTCCCAGCATCCGCACCCAAAAACGCCATAAAATAATAGTGGTGCGATATTGTTGTTTGAATTGATGTAGAACGCAATGTTGTTCGAAGATCGCCATCACGGAGGCCGAACGCTGGCGGCTCTGGTCGCCACATTGCCTTCCCTTGAGAATGCAGTAGTTCTCGCCCTGCCGCGCGGCGGCGCGCCGGTAGGGTGGGAAGTAGCGCGCGCGCTCAACCTGCCTCTCGACGTCCTCGTCGTCCGCAAGCTCGGCGCACCCGGCCAGCGCGAGCTCGCCATCGGCGCCGTCGCCAGCTCCGGCGTCATCGCTCTCAACCCCGCATTTGTCGAGGATTTTCAGATCTCCGAAGAGCGCCTACACGCGATGGAACAACACGCCATCGCAGAGATCGCCGAGCGCGAACGCGTCTACCGCGGCAACGCCCCCGCCATCCCCATCGAAGGCCGCACCGTCATCCTCGTCGACGACGGCCTGGCCACCGGAGCGACCATGAAAGCCGCCGCCCGCGCCGTCCGGCCGCGCGCACGCCAGGTAGTGGTCGCCATTCCGGTCGCCGCCGCCAGCACCTGCCGCGAGCTCGAGAACGAAGCCGACCGCGTTCTCTGCGTAGCAACCCCGGCGCTATTCGGAGCCGTCGGCCAGTTCTACCGCGACTTCCGCCCAACGACCGACGAAGAAGTTCGCGCGCTTCTAACCGACGCCCGTGCAAGGTTGCAATCTTCGCCCGCCGCTTAAATCCAGCCACGTTTGCCCCATGAATGGCCACGCAAAAAACAGCGCCCAGGTAGATGGACCCTCAAGCCTGACTGGCAATTAGTCCAGTCAAGCGCCTTCTTCACGTCGATTTGATCCGCACCCTTGATCTGCACCCTTGATCTGCACCCGTCGATCCGCTTGTTGTCGATGTACTTCCCCGCCATCTTTCCAGTCCTCAACCTTGCCGGGAATTTCCCTTCGTCGGTGCACAATAAGGGCAACCGTCATGATCTGAGTCTCCACGAAGAAGCAGGCTCTCAACGCCAGCCCGACTCTTCGGACGATTCAAAAATCCGCCGAACGGCGCAGCACAATGACATTTTTTGAGAATCCCGCAGGAACTGAGCGTTTTCCCCTGCAACCTCATCCTCTTCAATCACTTGCCAGAATCTAGCTTCACAGCTACACAGGAAATAGGCTCCGATGCGCGTTGCCAAACAATACCGCAAGTAACTGATTCTAAGGAGTCTGCAAATAACTCCTTGAGAGCCGATAACATACGGAAGATCTTCCGCAACTAAGTTGGG
>JASIJW010000327.1:0-3330 GCA_030050035.1 Acidobacteriaceae bacterium
CCCCCTGGGGCAGTGATGATCAACGCCAACGAGAATCCTCTGGGCCCTTGTCCGGAAGCAATGGAGGCGGTCCACAATATTGTTGCCCAAGGCGGACGTTACCTCTACAGCGAAACCGACAAACTTCAGTCCACGCTCGCGCAGCAGGAGGGCCTCGACCTCGAATCGGTGCGCATCTTCGTTGGATCGAGCCCGGCTTTGCATCAAGCTGTTCTTGCGTTCACATCGCCTACGCGTCCGCTGGTCACTGCCGATCCGGGATACGAAGCCGGCGGGCGCGCAGCAAAATTCATCGGCGCACCGGTGATAAACGTTCCTCTCACCTCGACGTACGCCCACGACGTAAAAGCCATGGCCGCGGCGAGCCCGACCACTGGCCTAATCTACATTTGCAATCCCAACAATCCCACTGGAACGCTCACGCCAAAGTCCGACATCGAATGGCTCGTGGCAAACAAGCCTGCTGGCTCGATCGTCATGATTGACGAAGCCTATACCCACATTTCCGGTGCGCCCTTCAACTCCGATCTTGTGGCGCAGGGAAAGGATGTCATCGTCCTCCGGACGTTCTCGAAGATCTACGGCATGGCCGGTTTGCGAGCCGGAGCCGCGCTTGCGCGTCCCGACCTGATCAAGAAGATCAGCGGCTGGGGCGCAACCATGATGCCGATTACGGGAATGGTCGCGGCAACGGCAAGCCTGGAAGCGAAGGACCTTGTGCCGACGCGGCGCAAGATCATAGGCCAGGTTCGCGAAGAGACTTTCGAATTTCTGGAAAAGAACAATTACAAGTACGTCCCTTCCGTTTCAAACTGCTTTATGGTCGACACCGGACGGCCGGGCATGGAAGCCATTATGGCTATGCGTAGAGAGAATGTTTTCATTGGGCGAGTATGGCCGGTCTGGCCGAACTATGTGCGCGTGACTGTCGGTACAGCGGACGAAATGCAGAAGTTTCAGGCCGCGTTTAAGAAAGTTATGTGTGCGTGAGTCCCCAGAACCATTATGGGCCGCTCGCGAGCGGCCCATCTTCAAACCGGCGAAGAGTTCCCTGCAGCTTAGACATTTGCATTTGGCGGAGAGATTGCGACGTTCACATGCTCCTTGTGCGAGATGCTTCCTGTCTCTCTGTAACTTCTAATCGATTGCGAGACCAGAGGCTCCGCTTCCATTCATGTTCAGGGCTAAGAAAAAATACAGTTGGGAACGGCTGGCTGGTGATTGCGCTGGCGGTTTTATTGCCGCGTTAATTGCATTGCCCTATGGGCTTTCGATGGCCGAATTGATGGGCTTGCCTCCTATTTTGGGAGTCTTCACCTCCATCATCTCGACACCATTCGTCGTGTTGCTTGGGCGCAACTCGCTTCTTATAGGCGGCACGGCCAGCGCCACAGTGCCCTTTATTGCGAGCGCCGTCCACGCGCAGGGCATTGCGGGCGCTGCGAAGATCTCGATTGTTGCATCCGTTTTCATGATGTGCTTCTGCATCATGCGCCTCGGCCGCCAGATAGCACGAGTGCCGATTGCGGTGGTTGCGGGGTTTTCGGCCGGCATCGGCGCTCTCATGATCACCTCTCAGCTCCCTATTTTGCTGGGCGTGCATCAATCTGCCTCTGAAATCCCCATCGTCCAGCTTGTCTCTGCGCTAGCGCAGATTGCCCAAGTGCACTGGCTCCCACTCGTACTTGGGTGCACAGTTATTGTCGCGGCGCTTGTTTGCAGACGCCTCTCAATGCGCATTCCAGCGCCGCTCGTTGGTGTCACCGCTGCATTCCTAGTTGCGATGCTTTTGCATTCACACGAACCCGAGGTTGGCTCTCTCCATATCGCTACGCCACGGCTTGCGGGGTTTTCGTGGACATCGCATGACGTCGTCAATTTGCTTCCATCGGGTCTGATGCTGGCTTTTGTCAGTTCCGTCAATTTGCTGCTCACTTCGCGTACAATTGAGCATTTTCAAGGCCGCCATAAACCGCTTCTGCGCGCCGACTCCGATGCCGAAGTGGGTGCGTACGGGATTGCCAACCTGGCGGTTGGAATCTTCGGCGCTCCCATGAGTGTGGGTATTCCGGCGCGAAGCGTCGCTGCAATCCGTTGCGGCGCAAGCACGCGCTTTTCAAACTTAATCCACGCAGTCTTCCTGTTATTGTTTGTGCGCTATGGCTCAGGCGCGCTTGCTCACATTCCCATGGCTGCTCTTGCTGGTGTAACAACTTACATGGGAATCTCGTTGCTCGACATTGGGACGTGGCGCCGCCTTCGAAAAATGCACGTCCTCGATGCCACAGGGTTCCTCATTACAGTTATCGGTGTGCTTATTTCCAACGCCGTCACCGCCGTCGTGGCTGGCGCAGGGATTTATGTGCTGCATTACGCGTACATAAAATACTTGCGCCAACTTGGCCTTGAAGCTGGCGCACCGGACAGGATCGTGTGAGCATTTTGATTTGATTCGAATGCGAACTTCGCCGCGCAGTAGGGTGGGTGTAGTTTAGCTGCGCGCCAAATTCGCCAATGCGTCCGTCGAGATTCTGACGAACTCTAGGTTCTTGACATAATTTCATTCGGAGATTACGAGTCTAAGATCCTCAGAAGTCGGCAGCACGGTAATGATGGCCTCGTCCCCAGAGATGCCTGGATCCAGGTCAATGCCGTCGTACACAGCATTTTGGAAGCGCTGCTTGCATCCGAGATATTGCTCTTTGGTTTCAATCGAAACGTGTCCGGGCAGAAACTGGATCTGCTCGAGTTGGCCGCCAGCCTGTTGGCAGAGCCGGGCACATGTCCTGCGCAGGCCATGCGGGGCCAGACACACTAGGCCGGCGGGCTGGTGGCTCCCTCCCTACGATGGACCAAATCACCTTCGGGGGAGCAGTTCCTATATCTCCACAGAGGATCGGCCCCAACCGCCGAGCCTCACTTTCATTGAGCACCCTCCTGAAAAGCAGGACGGCCTCGGGAGCCGAAACTCACCGGTCTTACACCTCGTCCCTGAGCTTCCTGGGCCAATTGCCTTAGAGTGTCGAGGTTAGCTTGGGCAGGCTTGTTATCGAAGTCGTCCGTCGCGTAATGGGAAACCCTGCTGCTATCGTCATTAATTTTGCTCATCACTGATAGAACGGACTAGGAATGCCGCTGAAACGAACGGTCAAGACAGGGCAAGGTGCATGCGAAGCGACGTCGTAGGCCAGCGGTCCTGGCAAATGTGATGTGAGTTTTGGATGAGCCGCACCAGGAACCCCCATCACGATGAGCTGCACGTCTCGATTCTCGGCGGCATCAAGAATCAGCGATTCGCGCGAACCGAAATCCACGTGGAAACTGAGGTCG
>JASIJW010000043.1:0-2954 GCA_030050035.1 Acidobacteriaceae bacterium
AAAAGGCTAACTGGGGAATCGTCCGCGGCTCGCGTGGCGGTGACGTTGGGGCCAGATTTCCTACTCCAGATCTTCTATTGAGGGCCACCGCCGGCTCTTTAGCGCGACGGATCGGGAAGCTAGACCGTTGATGCTATGGTAAGCAGCCCCATTCGCCGTAAGTCCTTAATAAACGGAAATCCGTCAAGCCAACCATACCGAAAAAGGAGATTGCGCCCGTGAAGAACGCACACATTCGCTACTTCCTGTTCGTGGTGTTGATCCTAACGTTCGTTCCGCTGGCTTTTGGCCAGCTATGCGAAACTAGCGCTCCGCTAGGCATATGCGGACCGTACTACTACCCGCTGGTCACAGGCAGCGACGGCAACAACGTAAATGTTCAGAATGATCTTTGGAATAGCAATGTGCCGGCCGGGTCGTCGCAGACGATGTACTCCATCAGCCCCGGAAACTGGTGGGTGGAGGCCAATTTCCCCACGGGAAACACGGCCGTCGAGTCTTACCCAGACAGCGACGCAATATACCTCAGTGCACCGCCCCTCGTGAGCAGCTTCACTTACATGTACTCGTCGTTTGCGGAGAACATGAACTCGAACTCCAACACCTCCGCTGAGGCGGCCTACGATATCTGGCTTAACGGTTATAACAACGAGGTGATGATCTGGACCGACATTTCTAACCGCAGCACCGCCGGATGTAGATCGCTGGGCAATGCCGTGTCGTTCGGCGGGTCGCACGGGGTCCCGGAACATCTCTGGGACCTGTGGAAATGTGGCGGCAGCGAGATCATCTGGGAACTCAACCAGCCGGCCCTCAGCCTTTGCGGCGCCAGGAGCGATCGAAAAGACGGTCCAGAATTCCCGCACGAGAACGTGGACGTGGGGACACCTACCGTTTACGGCATAACAAGAGGCAGCGTGGACGTCCTTGCCATGCTCACATGGCTGATGAACAATGGGTACCTGCCGGCAGATAGCACTTTATCGCAGCTTGAGTACGGCTTTGAAATTGCCAGCACGGGCGGGGTCAATGAGCGATTCCAGGTTACCGGCTGGTCGCTTAGCGAAGAACCGGGACTACCCCAATAACCCCTCCAATCCCATAGTTGAAATTTGAGCGGTGGTACGCAACCCGATGCTGAAGGAGCCGGGTTGCGTACCTGGAGCCTGTTTTCACTCTCATGCGTGTAAAGTCACCATCGCGCACCCCCGATGGAGAGGGACACGCAGCACGAGTGCGCCCTCTTTGTCCTTATAGAGAGCGGTTGGAGCAATGGCAGTCTCGACGTCAGGATGGATCACGGAACATTTCAGGTTGTCGAGGCCCGAGACATTTCTGAGGATAACGTCCGCGAAATCAGCCTTCCCTCCCAAGCAGACCGGCATTGCGTAGCCACCGGAGACCTGGAATAAGTTCGCCTTTGCGGTGCTGCCGGCAACTTCGACGCAATGAGGCTCCAGAACCCATTTCTTTCCGCGCATCGCGTCCATCAACGGGCCGTAAGCCAGATAATACTGTTCCGTCTTCATCCACAGGTGCCCGGTATCCCGCTCGAAAAGCGAGCCGTAGTAGTAATAAAAGCCGCGGGTGCCATCGTGATTTTTCTGCACAAGATCGCCCCCGTCGTTCCAGTCCATATCGGGGACGATACAGTGGTTGTTCCAGGGATAGGGTGCGGTTGGATAGGCGCCCATGAGCAAATGTCGCTGGAAAAATGAGTCAGGATCGGTGCGAAAGAGGCTCTCGTTGTAGGTCCACACCATCACCGGCTTCCTCAGGCCCATCAGCGCGGTGCTGTTGAGCCCGCGGCCGTCGTATCCGAATTCGGCGTAGAACCCATCCATATGGCGGTAGACGTCGAAGCGCGCAAAGATCGTACTGGCGAAGACCACCTTACCGGCCTCGTGCATTTTCGGGGCAGCCTTGTCCCAAAGACGGTTCCACGAAATGCACAGCGCCCGTGCGGGCGCGTCCTGAATCCAGCTCACGCCGTCGTCGGCATCGCTATTGTTATCGAACATGAAGTAAGTGTTATCGATACAAATGCCGGCCGAATCAGGGAGCCACCGAATGTCCCGGTCCACTTGCTCCAGAAGGAACTTCTGATAACCAGGATCGTCACAATCAAGAGCGCCGCGGCGGGAGGCTAACCGCGCCTTGGGAAAGTTGGCGGCCTCAAACGCCCTGGCATCTCGCCATAAGGGAGCGCCGGGCTCTTTATGTTTGCGCGCGTCGTCACCAAAGTTGAATACGTTGAAATAATCCAGCAGGTAAAAGCCATTGGTCTTTAGATAGCGGCCATAATCATTCATTTTTTTGGCGCTGGTCTGTTGCGGCTTAGTGGGGCAATCCGCTTCGTATGCCCAGGACCGCTCCCATGTTTCCTCGAAACTGGTGACCGGCGGCACAAACATGCCCATGTAGGCCATATCGTCATCCAGCTTCCAATTAACGCGAAAAGCCATTTTTTTGAACTTCTCGACGTCGATCGGCCCCTCGTAGCCCGAGTAGGCGGCGCAGCCGGCCATCTCGTTGGCCTTCGGACTGGGAGGCTCAAAGAAATCGGCATAGCGGGCCGTCATCCACCGCAATCCACCACGCCAATCTGCTTCATGCGCGATCAAATCCATTTCAAAGCGAACGCACTTCCCGCCGCCCAGGCGGTAATTGGTGCGAGAAAACTTGACGGACCCTGACGGTGTTGTAGTCAGCCGCGAACCGCATAGGATGATGTCCGCCGGCGAAAATACCAGGCTTAGGGCAGAATCATTTGTCGGTTCAGCGACCGTCGCCAGCGGTAACACGATATGGTCGGGAGTCGTGTCATATCCACCATACGTCCAGTTCGCATCGACCAGCGGCTGCAGCACGAGCGGATCGCGCCATTCGCCAGTCTGCTTGTCGGTATCGGACCAGGTTGACCAAACGGGATCGGCCCACGCCGTCCAAAAGCG
>JASIJW010000044.1:0-11932 GCA_030050035.1 Acidobacteriaceae bacterium
TGGTCCGAATCGCCTGTCTTGCGTGACGAGCTCTTCGAACTGCTCAGCAGGACTGGCCGCCTCGATACGGAGATCGAGACCCTGCAGCAGCAGGCTCCCGAGATCGGCAAGGCAGACTGGGCCGGGCTGGCCACGCGCAACCCCGCGGCCGGACGCTTCTGGATGGAGGCGTGTCTGTGGCAATCGCATTATGAGCAAGGTGTTGGCGCAGCCGATGCGCTGGCCGCGGCCTATCCTGCAGACGAGGATCTCGACAGCCGCGCAGCGTCGCTCAATCGCTCGCTCGCATACTTCCATCCCGAAGACACTGACAAAGCAGTAGCCATCGACAACCGCCTTTTGCAGTTCCGGCCCGGAGATCTCGACCTCCTGGCGCGGATCGGCGATACTTACGCGGACCGCGGCCGGTTTGCCGAAGCCATGCCCTACTGGGTGCGCATGGCCGAGGTGCACCCTGGCGACAGCGACGGCTATCTGCAATCCGCGACAGTCTTCTGGGACTACTATGACTTCGCCGATGCGCAGGCGCAGCTCGCCAAAGCGCGCGAGCGGCTGGGTAACCCAACGCTCTTCGGCTATCAGTCAGGAGCAATCGCTGAAAGCCGCGGCGATCTGCCGGAAGCGGTGCACGAATATGTCGCAAGCGCCATCGCCGATCCTGCATCCGCCGATTCTGCATCCGCCGATCCCGCATCCAATGAGAGCCGCACTCGTCTGCTCACGCTGGCACGCCGGCCAGCTTTGCGCGCGATTATCGACGAAGGCACATCCGCCCTGCTCAGTGGTTCCACACCGGTGCCAACAGCGATCCAATTGCGCGCCGCCATTCTCGACGCCGAACATCGCCGCGACGACGTAGCAAATGAACTCCTCCAGCTCGTCAGCCGGACCACTTCCTTCGACGTGTTGGACGCAGTCTCCGCAGCCGCGCAAAGCGATGCGCTCTCCAATGTTCAGGAAGCAGCACTGCGCCGGCAAATCGCGCTCACTGCCGATCCGGTGCACAATCTCCAGCTTCGCTATCAGCTTGTCGACTTTTACCAGTCGCAGAACAATGCAGCAGCCGGGGCGGCGGAAGTCGATTTCATCTATCACCAGTACAGCAGGATCTTGGGCGTGGTGCGGTCGACCGTGGACTACGACTGGGCGCACGACCGCAAAGCGCAAGCCGTCGACGTGCTGCTGGATTCCGCTCAAGTGGCCTATCCCGAGCTCAAGAACCAGTTCCAGCTCGAAGCGGCGAGCAAGCTCACCGGCCTTGCCCAATATCCGCGATCACGCACGCTGCTCGAAACCCTGCTGGCGCAGAATCCTCTCGACGTTGGCGCCGAAACGGCTATGGCCGATAACTATGCGCGCTCCAACGATCCGGCAGGCCTCGAGGCTTTCTATAAAGCGCGGCTGTCCATCGTTGCAAAGGCTCCGCTTGATCGCAATGAGAAGCAACAGCGCGTTGCGCAACTGCGGCGGGGAATGATCTCCGCGGCCACAACGCTGGGAAACACCAACGAAGCAGTCGACCAATATATTGAACTGATCAACGCATATCCTGATGACGCGTCGCTGGCGCAGGAAGCAGCGTTGTACGCCTTGGCGCATAGTGCGCGCGACCGCCTCTTCGGGTTTTATCAGAAGACCATTGCGGACTCGCCCCGCGACCCGCGCTGGAGCCTGGTACTGGCTCGTCTGGCCACCGCGGCAGAGGACTTTCCCCTGGCCATCGACGCCTACGCCAAGACCATTCTGCTTCGTCCGGAACGGCAGGATTTGTACATTGCGCAGTCGGACCTTGACATGCGTTTGCATCGCTTTGACGATGCAGCCTCCAACTATCAGAAGCTCTACACGCTCAGTTATCGCGACCCGCAATGGATGGAGGCGCTCGCCGGACTGCGCGCGCGACAAGGCCGCGCCGCTGACGCGGTGAAGGCCCTCGACACGGCATGGATTGCAGGCGGCCCGCCCAAGGCAGCCAATTCTTTCCGGGTGGCCGCGCAACTGGAAAACTGGGGATTGCTCGATGAGGCGCGCACCTATGCCGAGAAGGGCATCGAGCAGGAGGGCGCCGATCTGCTCGTCGATCCGACAGGCCAGAGCGGAGCGGCGATTTACGCTCGCATTCTTACGCGTCAGAGGCAAGTCGCCACGGCATTCGCGCGCCTGGTCAACGCTCGCGATCAGGCTGGCAACGTGCCGCTCTCGGCTCTCGTACAGCAAGTGGAGCAGCAAGGACCCGGTGCCGTAACCAATGAAGAGTGGCGCCGGCAGCGTGAGTTGCAGCGCGAACGTCAGGCTGCCGACGGGTTCGCAGCAACGCTTCGCGCCATAGGCAAGGCTGCGGGCGAATTCTATACGCCGGAAGAGAAAGAACAATTTGCCGCGTGGTTGCAGGGTCTGTGCACGTCCTCAAGCGGAGCTGAAGTAAGCGCGTTTTGTCTTCCCACCGCCGAGGCGGCGGGCCTCACCGAACTGACCGCCAACCTGCGCTGGAACCTGGTTCGCACAGATCAGCCGCAGCTCTACTCGCAATTGCAGCCCTGGGTTGAGCTCGAAGAGCAGCGCGGCCAAACAGAAACAGCGGCTGCAATGCTGGAAAATCTCGCTCCCAGTTTGTCGTCGAAGCAGAAGCCCATGGTCTGGCAGCAGGCAGCAGACCTCTATCGCAAGTCGGGCAACGCCGTCGCGGAATTGCGCGTGCTGTCGCAGTTTGCCAACATCACGATGCTTGAAGGCGAAATGCAGCAGCGGTTCTACAGCCTTTTGCTCCAACTCGGTCCACAAAAACTGATCGCGCGCGCGGGCTCAGAAGATACCGCCGCGCAGTATGTCGTACGTCACGGCAATCGCGCGCAGGCTGTGGCCGCAGTTGCCGCCCGCGCCTCGTCCCGAGCGCCGGTATGGGGCAACGCATACATGGCACTTGCCGGCTTCTACCAAGGCGATTTCAATCCGCAGATCGGGCAAGCATTCTCAACTGCCCTGGGCGCGGACGCGACGATTGGCGATCGCATCGCCCATCCCACTGATCGCGATCGGCAAATCGCCGGCGAAACCTGGTTCTACTATGGCTCGCGCTATGGAGAGTTTCTCGATGACAGCAACGATCCTCGTTCAGAGGATTTTTTGCCTTCCCAACTCGAACATGCACCGCAGAGCCCGGATGCTTACGTGCAGCTCGCTGATTACTCTGAGCAGAAAGGCCGCTCCGACGCAGCGCTCGTCGATTACCAGCACTCCCTCGAGTTGAAACCGGACCAACCGGCGGTTCTCGACCGCATCGCAACGATCCAGTGGAAACTGGGCCGCCAGTCCGATGCGCTTTCAGCATGGACTCAGGCCGTCAGGCTGCTCGCCGCAGAGATCGATGCACAACCTGTCCCTCAGACTTTCTGGGGAGATTTCTCGCAGGTTGTCAAAAGCGTGAGCGAGCACGGTCAATACGACTCTATTCGGCTGCAAGTGGATGAACTGCTGAGAGCTTACATCCGGCGCAACGGCGATTATCTCTCGCAACCGCTGATCGAAGCCGCATACCACGCCAATGGCGACTCCGCCGACTGGCTCATCTCCATCACCGGCAGCGCAGCCGATCAGGAAGGGCTGCTGCAGTCGCTGATCAACAGCAGTTGGCCATCCGGCACTCGATGGATTCGGAATGACGAGATCAGCACGCTTCTTACTCGCGTCCTTGACCTCGAGGAAAAGAGGGCCGAAAAGAACCCTAGCGAGGCTCAGTGGAGCCTCAACGGAACAAGGCAGCATCTGGTTACGGCGTTGATCGAGGAAAAGAAGTTCGCGGCAGCACACGACTTGCTTGCGCAGGTTCCCGCGCAGATGCGCCTGTCAAATGAGTGGCTGCCCAACGTTCTTATGGTTGCCGAAGCGGATGGAACACTCGGCCAGCGTCTTGCTGACTGGGGCAAACCAGGAAGCCAGCCCCCGGCGCTCAGTGACCTGCAAAATGCGGCAGCTCATCTCAATGACACCGGCAAACGCGATGTGATGCGTTTCGTGTACGAGCGTGCGCTGGCCACGCGCGATTTTTCTGCGCCTAACTTTCTTGGGCTGGCGGCCATTCGCCTTGACGACGGAGATACTGCGGGCGCCGTCGAGCTCCTGAAGCGCATGACCCTCGTGAGCGGCGATATGGATGCGGACACGGACGCCGCTGCGCATCTGCTCGAAGAACGTCAGAGACCATCCGAAGCGATTCCCTTTCTTCGATCACTCGTTGAAGATGCTCCCTGGAACGCCGGCTATCGCGTGAGGCTCGGTGCGGCTCTGCTCGCCGTCAACAGAGCCGATACAGAAGCGCTCGGGTTGCTCAATGCTGTGGCAGCTGACCCCAAAGCATCATATGGCGAACGTATTGCCGCTGCACATGCGCTCAAAGGCCACGGCGCGGTCGCCAGTGGCAGTGCTGAGTTGCAGCTTATTGCGCAGACCATCTGCCCAACCTCGGCTGAGGCAGACAAGCCCTTCTTTGTAACCGTCCGCGCTGCTGCCGCTGCCTGTACGTCCGATGCGAAGACGCGCGAGCGTCTCCTTCGTGATGCCCTATCCATCGCACCCTCGGACGGAGAGATTCGACTCGACTACATCTGGGCAGCATTCAACGCGGAAATGGACTCGCGCGCGCTGGTTGCTGCCGAGCCCCTGCTTCAATCCTCGAATGGTTATGGCCAGCCTGAATATTCGGCGTTCAACAACGGCTCGCCCTCCTCAACAGATCAGCAGCCGGCGCCAACCATCGCGTCCCTGAAACCCGCCGATGCTGCCCGATTCTTCCTGCTTGCCGTTCGCGCAGAAGAACGGCGCCGCGACTTCGGCCAAGCCTCCGCTATTGTGCAATCGGCTCTGAGTACCTTGCAGGATCCATCTCTTCGCAAGCCATTCGAACTCGAGCAGAAACGTCTCGCGGAGGAATTATCACGCGAGGCGCAAAACGATCAGCGCGTACCCAACGTTCATGAGGAATTAGTTCAGGACCGGCTGGTGCGCCCGCGACTTGTTCCAGGACTGCCGTTCTCGACGTTACAACTCACCGGCAAGGAGGAGCAGCCATGAAGCGCATCCTCGTGAGCACGATTTCCGCCCTGGCATTCGGCGCTGCCGCCTTCTGGGCCGCAGGCCAGATGGGGCAATTGCAAGCACCGCAACTTCCATCGCTGATGCCGACCGGCGCCTTGCTCTACATAGAGGCCAAGGATTTCTCCTCTCTTCTCAAGGACTGGAACCAATCTGCCGAAAAGCGCGCTTGGCTCGCTGGAGATAACTATCAGGAATTCAGCCGCTCGCGCCTGTTTCAGCGTCTGTCGCAAGCGCAAGATGATTTCTCGGCAGCCGCAGGAATCCGCACCAACGATTCCCTGTTGAACTCCGTGGCCGGCACGCAAAGCTGCCTTGCAATTTACGACATCGGCAATCTCGAATTCCTCTACGTCACCCGCATGAGTGAGCACGACGTGGAGAACACACCGCTCTGGCAGTTGCGCTCAAAGTTCGACCAGCGCAGTGAGGGCTCCGCGCAGTTCTACGTCCGCCAGGACCCGCAATCGAAGCGCATCGCCGCGTTCGCCGCAATGAACGGCTGGATGATTGTCGGCACCAGGGAAGATCTTATCGCCGGCGTTCTCGATCGCCTGCAGTCATCGAATGAACGCAGCCTTGCCGACGAAGTGTGGTATGCCAACAGCGTGAGGCAAGCCTCCGGCACGCAGGGCGATCTGCGCATGGTGCTCAACCTGGAGAAGCTCGTCCCGTCGCCATACTTCCGCAGCTATTGGGTCCAGCAGAACGTCACGGAGATGAAGCAGTATGCTTCAGCCGTGAGCGATCTTTACCGCTCACCCCAGACCTATCGGGAAGAGCGCGTGCTCCTCCGGAAACCAGGCGTTTCCCCGCAGACTGCGGAAGACGTAAGCAGCCTCGCCTCGCTGGCTCCTGCCGATACAGATTTTTACTCATCCCAGGCGGTCTCCGATCCGGAAACCGTGCTAACCGTACTGCGCGACACCGTGCTGGAAATGAAACCGGCGACTGCAGTGCAACCGTGGAACGCTCCGCCTCCACCGCCAGTGGCGCAAGCCGGCAACGCAACCATGCTCGACGTGCGCATCGACCAGGCTCCGGTCGTCGTCGCACAATCCGACCCTTACGATGCACTGCGCACTTTGCTCCATTCGGTCGAGCCAGTGCAGATGCTTCGTGTTGGCTCGGCCCTTGCATCGGATACCAGCGGATTCATCCGGATTCAATCTGCTGTTGTGATTGTCGGCAAGCACCCGTGGGACGCGATGAATGTACAAAGGGCCATGTCCGCGGCATTGCGACCAGGATTGACTGCCGGTCAAATGGGCCTGAGATGGGTTGGACGTAGCAACAGGTCCGGCTCGTACTTTGCCCTCGATGGCCGCGTACAGCTCTATGTTGCGGTCCGGCAAGATTTGCTCTATTTCACGAATGATGCAGAATTGCTGGAGCGGATGCTCGCGCTGTCGCAGACCACGCCGGCAGCGCAGCAGAGCGGCTTAACGTACTCAGCCGTCTTCCACCACAGCGCTGAGGAGCAAAAATATTTCGAAGCCCTGTTCAGTCGTCTCGACCAGGCGGGAGGAGTCTCTGGAGACCAGCCAGTAAATCAGACACCGCCATTCTTCTCAGGCAATATCGAGAGCCTCAGCGGGATGTTTCGAGACATGGAGCGCGAAACCGTAACCGAACGCGACGAAGGTGCAAAAGTCCTGCAATCCGTCTCCTATGACTGGAAACATTGAATGTGGTGTGAACTATCGAGATGCTCGATGCATGACCCTGCGTTGATACTTCATAAGGCTATTCGCGTTCAGGGATCCGAGCAGAGCGTGAGCCGGCAGCGCTGCAGGTCTTCCAGATTCCTCCAGCAGCACCCTCCTAACCACCCGAATGTGGCGTTTCCAAACTTGGATGCTGACAAAAAACCAATTAACAACCCATGCCGTGCTAAAAGCGACCGGTGGCCTTCGGATGAGATCGCGTGTCATTATTCTCGCTCGTTTCAGCTATTCGGGTGATGCGGACGATGAAACATCTAAAAACAAAAAGGTGCTGCCGGGTAACCGGCAGCACCTTTTTGGTAGAAACGGGTTGAAGGATACCAAGCCAACTAGAAGTTGATGTGGCCGGCAAACTGGTACTGACGGGGGCTGTTGGCCTGACCTGCTACGACTCCCAACCCGGTATCGGCACTGGGGGTCGACGAAGTGACCGACTGGCCGATGCTGGCCAGACCGTCGCTCGAGGTGCTGCCAAACCAGACGTGGTTGACTGCGTTGAATACGTTTGCCTCAAAGACAAACTGCACACGATCGTCCTTGGTCAACGGGAACGTCCGGCGGACGCTTCCGTCGATGTCGTAGTTGCTGGGACCGCGCAGACCGTAGGGGGCAGTGCGTGCTACGTCACCCAGTACGTATTCGTTGGTGAGAGACCCGGTTTGCAGGAATGCAGCGGGGTTGATGTATTGAATAGAGGCAAGAGTGGCCGCCGTCGCACCGTGGCCCCATTTGCCGTTCGGCATGATCGGACCGGTGAACGCCGTGTTGTAGGCCGGCATGCAGGTTCCTTGGCCGGTGATGCCGCTACAAGTACTACTCGTGATCACAAGCGGGTTGCCGGAGATATAGGTGAAGATGTCGGAGAGACGCCATCCTCCGGCGACCATCCGCACGAACATGTTGTCGCCACCAAGATGACCCTTACCAAAGGGCAGGTCATACGTGCTGGTGGCGGAGATGTTCTGCGGGACATCGAAGACGCTGAGAGAGCGGTCGACCCGATCGAGCGGCAGCGCCTTCGTGGGGTTATTCGCCAGCATGCCGGCAGGGATAGCATAGCCCGTGCGGAAGGTGCCAGCGTCGTCGAAGCTTTTGCTGAACGTGTAGTTCACCATAAAGCTCAAGCCGTGGCTCTGCCGTCCCACGATCGAAACCTGCAACGCATTGTAATCGGAGTTACTCACTGATCCGAAGATATCCGAGACGCCGTTGTACTGCGGGTACAGCTTCAGAGCCTGCCCGACGGTATTGTTAAACGTTGAATAGGGCAGCGCGCCGGTTGGCATGTTAGCCGCTGTGGCAGTTGCACCCAGCGTGTTGCCGAGAGACAAGTAGCTGGGATTTATCTGGTTGTTATACAGGCCGCGCGCGCCGCCGGCATAAAGGAAGTGACCCTCGTTGCCGACATAGCTGACCGTGGCTGTGATGTCCTTGGTAATCAAACGCTGGAAGCCGAACGACCAGCTCGGGAACTGGGGTGCTTTCGCCGCATAGTGGGGATCGATATAGCCCAGCGTGGTGGAAAGCTTGTCGGGCGCAGTAAGCTGGCTCGAGTTCGAGTAATAGGTTCCGCAGCCCGCGTCGAAGATGGGTGGCGTAATGGCCGAGTATCCGGTACCGCCGAAGGTGACACTGGTCGGGTCGTTGGAGTAGCCGTTCACCGTGGAGCCCGAAGTCCAGGAATTTCCGGACATTGAGGTCCCACTCGAGTTTCCGTTCAGATAGAACGCCGGAAGCGCGTCGGCCGGGCTGGAGGGGCCGGGAGCGTACGCATAGCCCAATTCCAGCGTAGTGCTTGGCTGCGAGTTGGCGCTGCCGCCAACGCCGCCGCCATGAGTGTAGTACAGGCCATAGGCTGCACGAATGACGGTCTTGTTGTTCAGGGCAAATGCGAGTCCCAGGCGGGGTTCGAAATTCTCGTAGTTGGTGGGCACAGGAGTTGCACAATGACAGCTGTTCGTCCCGTTGCCTGCAAACTCAAGCGTGCCGGGCGTACCTGTATAGGGATTGGTTCCGCTGGGATCCAAGAAGCTCCACCGGTTTTCCGCCTCGCGGAAGGACGGCATCACGTCCCAGCGCAAGCCAAGGTTCCAGGTGAGTCTGTGCGTCATCTTGTAGTTGTCGTTCAGATACAAGGCAAATGGATGGAAGCGAGCCCCGGTTTCCTGCGCCGCGTACGAGGTGTAGCTGCCAGAGTCAACTGCGCCTAGCAGGAAACTGGCGTAGGGCAACCCTGTTCCTGAGGTGATGGAAGTCTTGTTGTTGAGCTGCCCGGTCTCATTGACGCCGTACTTGAGAGTGACAGGGCTGGAGCCGCCGAAGGAGTAGATGTAGTTATATTCGAGCCACTGGTATTGGCCGCCGAACGACACCGAATGCTTGCCGTGGACCCACTGCAGGTTATCTACCAGATTCAGGCTGTCGGTATTGCCTTGATAGCCGTTCTGGGTTCCCCATTGCGAGGGGGCGTCAGTGCCACTGAAAGACTCCTCAGGAAAACTAAGTCCAGCCTGGCCGGCGGCGGGTAGCCCTTTGATGCCGAGGGTTGTTGCCTCCCAGGCAGTTACGCCCTGGGTGGGATCGAAGTCGGGCGAGTGATACTGCGACGCCCCATACTTGAACTGATTCACGAGGCTCTGAGTAATGACATAGGTATCTTCGAAGATGCCGACGTGGGTGATGGGCCGATAATACTTCGAATCGCGATACGGGAAGGGGCCAACGTTCGTGCTCTGGCTGGATGGGCCCACCAGGCCCTGACGGCCCGTGGCGAGCAGCAGGGTCACCGAGTGCTTGTCGTTGAGATGGCCATCGAGGCGTGCGCTGCCCGACCAATTGCTAAGGCCGTAAGCATAGGAGCCGAGATAGTTGTTCGTGAGGTTGCTGTTGGCGTAATTAGTGGGTACGAATTGCTGAAGCTGCTTTGCGATGGGAGAGATTTCACTGGGAGGAATGACGTTGTTCTTGCCGCCGTAAGAGAACTGCGTGCGCGTACAGCTGCTGCTCGAGGAGCAGGTTTGCGAGGTTGGATCGTAGATATTGACGCCAGTGGCGGAGAAGTCGCCACTCATTTCGGCCTGCGTCGGCATGGTGTTGTATACAGGGTTGGTGATTGTGGAGTAACGGAAGCCGCCGAAGGCCGCAAACAAGAAGATCTTGTCGCGCCAGAGCGGCCCGCCTGCGGTGACACCGTACTCGTTCATGTGGAGCGGTGGCTTGAACGTCTTCCCGGTTGCGACGTCGGTTGGCGGAATGAAGCCCCAGGAATTGAAGGCGGTGTTGCGCACAATATCGTAGACACTGCCGTGGATCTGGTTGCTGCCGGACTTGATGGAGAAGTTTTCAACGCCCAATCCCTGATACTCAGCGGAATAGGCTGTGGTCTTAAGCTGAAACTGGTCGACCGTTTCCACGCCGAAGGCCGGCCAGATGGCGCGCGGATCTCCTTGGCCGCCGGCAGCGGTAAACGGAATACCTTCGATATACATCTCGGTTGCCTGCGCATTGCCATTGACTACCATCGGTTCGTCGGTGGCATTGTTGCTGGTTTCATTGCCGGAGACACCAGGCATGAGCGAGGCGAAGTCCGTCACGCGGCGCTGATCGGCTTGACCGTACGCTCCCATCTCAAGGGGGAGCGACTGGTACATGTCGTTCTCCATGAGAGCGCCCAGCGTGGCATCGTCCGTCTCCAATGCCGGCGGCGCGGTGGATACGGTGACGGTAACCGTGTTCGCCCCGACCTGCAGAGAGAGGTCGAGTGCCAGGACCTGCATGCCATCGACGTGAATACTGGTGCGCACCAGTTTTTCAAAGCCCTGGGCGGTGACGGTGATGTCGTAGGTTCCAACGTCCAAGGGAGACAGGTTGTAGAGACCGGTCGCGGTACTGGTGCGGACGGTTTCGGTACCGGTGGCCTCATTGCGCGCTGCAACCTTGGCGCCGGGCACTACTGCGCCCGTCGAATCGGTGATGGTTCCTTCGATTGTGCCGGTTCCTGCCAATTGCGCTTTCGCGCACAGCGGACCGATAATTGCGATGGCAAATAGCGCCAGACAAGTGCAGGCGCGTTTTGCCCCCCGGTGATTCAAGGTAAATTGCCTCATTCAGCCTCCAGTTAATGAGTTCCGTTCGCTTCCAAAATGGCGACATTCACCGCATTACGATTAGCTTGTTTTTTCAAGCGGTGGTCGGACCACAATTTCGGAACCCCAACAGTCTCATATGGCATCTGACTTGTTGTCAACACCCAAAATCAAATGCTTAACCGCCGAAAGCGTAACCAATAACGGGTGCATCCGCAGTATGGCGAGCCCTACATGCTCCCGTTCTCGGACCAAAGTCTTCAGGACCACCCGTCAAGAGTTACACTTATGTGTCGACTGAGAAGCACGTAAGCCATTCCTGCTCTGACAGTTGGGCATTGCCGCCAGTTAGAAGAGCACGCCTGCCCGGAAGAGGGGAAATTACACTGCATCTCCACCACCCCCATTGTCAGCGACAAAATAAGCAGTTCAACTCGCCGAATTGATCCCCCCGAGATCTCCGATGTTGACACTTCAACAAGCTCGAATCGATAATGCTCTGAGTCCAAGTGAGGTCCGACCACATTTGTGCCGGAGTTACCCGGTTTGCTCGCACTTCTGCGCGGAATTCAGCCAATGCCGCCGGAACACAGACCGGTAAGTGAGAATTGTCTCTATCTCAATCTGAATGTCTGGACCCCAGCGCTGGGCGATGGGCGCAAACGTCCAGTGATGGTCTACATTCACGGCGGTGCGTACAGCAGCGGATCGGCCAATAACGTTATCTACGGCGGCGTGAGTCTTTGCCGGCGCGGCAAAGTGGTGGTGACACTGAACCACCGTGTGAATTTTTTTGGATTTCTAAACGCCTTTCAATATTTCCGGATTTGAGGAGGCTGCCCATAAACCGGCAGCCTCTTTTTTATGCGTCATTTAACGAAGACTCGCTTAGTGCAGAAGCAATGCATGGAAGAGTGGAAGATGATTGCGAGACGCAAAACCGTCCTGGGACTTGCCGGACTGATTCTGTGCGGCGCGGCAGCCGCTGGGGCATCGATAATCGGCAATAACCCGCCGGCACAGTCGCTTACG
>JASIJW010000328.1:0-6384 GCA_030050035.1 Acidobacteriaceae bacterium
TATGGCGATCTGCGTTTGGGGCAGGGAAGTGAGTGGAAGGTGATCACCGTGCAAGCGCCGATTGACTGGGCGGGCGAAGGAGCGCTCTCGCGCGTGCGTATGGAGGCGTACCGACGGCAGCACCAGGAGTTCTTCGATGCCATTCGTGAAAATCGAGAGCCTTCGGTGACAGGAGAGGATGGGCGCGCCGCTGTGCAAGTGGCGCTGGCTGCGTATCAGAGTGCCACGGAAGGCCGAGTGATTTATCTCAATGCGCAGAAGCCCTGACAAAAACAGGAAGAGGGAAAAGGATGCGATGGTAATGCCCGCGGACGATAAGCTCGCAATCAGCGGTGGACCCAAATCAATCAGGGACACGCTGCCCAATTGTTTTTCTGCCGCGGGACGCACGTTCGGTGCGGAAGAAGAAGCGCTCGTGCTGGATGCGCTGCGCAGCGGCTGCCTGAGCCGCAATGGCGGCCGCATGGTGAAAGGTCTTGAGCGTGATTTTGCCGCGGCGCTGGGCGTCCCGCACGCTGTGGCTTGCTCAAGCGGCACCGCATGCGTGCACCTCGCCGTCGCGGCGCTCGATCTGGAACCGGGGGATGAAGTCATTGTGCCTCCAATTACGGATATCGGGACCATTCTGCCGGTGCTGTGGCAGAATGCGATTCCGGTGTTTGCGGACGTGGACCCGGAGACGATGCTGATCGAACCAGCATCGGTCGCAAAAGCGATCACCTCGCGCACGCGTGCGGTGATTGCCGTTCACCTTGCCGGAATGCCCTGCGCTCTCGATGAGCTGCACTCTTTATGCGAAGAACATGGAATCGTCCTTATCGAGGACTGCTCCCAGGCTTTCTGGGCCGAATACAAAGGTGATTTCGTCGGCACGATCGGAGCGATGGCGTGCTTCAGCCTGCAGCAGACCAAGCATATGACCTGCGGCGAAGGCGGCCTGATGGTTACGGCCAACGATGGCTATGCGCGGCGTGCGTTGCTATTCTCCGATAAAGCCTGGCCGCGCGAGTCGGGCACGCTCGGTTCCTGCCGTTTCCTGTTTCTTTCGCAGAACTACCGTATGAGCGAGCTTTGCGGAGCGGTAGCGTGGGCGCAGCTAGGAAAAGTTGCCGCAAGCGTTGAGCGGCGGCGCAGGTCGGCCGCCCTGTTGAGCGAAAAAATCGCCGGCCTCAACGGCGTCGGCGCGCCGCGCGTGCCCGAGGGAACAAATCCTGTGTACTGGCTTTACATGCTGCGTGTAGACAAACGCTCCGGCGCCGATGCGCAGACCTTCGGCGAGGCGCTGATAGCGGAAGGCGTACCGGCTTGGGTGCGCTACATCGTCGATCCGCTTTACATGTCCCCGATATTTGCGGAAGCCTGCACTTACGGCACGAGCGGCTATCCACTCACGGAGTATTCCACGCAGGTGTTTCAGCGCGGCCTATGCCCGAACGCCGAAGCTGCGCTCAGCCAGGTGATTGCAATCCACTGGAATGAGAACTACACGGAGGCGCACGTAGAGCAGATCGCCGCCGCCATTCGCAAGGTTGCGGCGCATTATGGGGAAAAAGGCTGAGCCATGCCGCTATCCGTTGAGGAACTGGAGCAGACAGGACCGATCGAGATCGAGGCAATCGACCTGATGCGCGTTGCTGTACCGATGCTCGAACCATTCCGCATCAGCTCAGGCGAAGTCTCGTGCAAGGAAGCTCTGCTTGTGAAGCTGCGCAGCGCAGGCACCTTGGGATGGGGCGAGTCATCCTCCATGCCTGGAGGCTTCTACTCGCAGGACACGCCCGATGGTTGCCAGCGCCAACTGCTGAATGTGCTACCGGTACTATGCGGAATGCGCTTCCGTACGATGCGCGAGTTCGAGCTCTGGCTGCTGAGCGCGGAACTGTCGCCGTTTGTGCGGGTGGCTCTTGAAACGGCGGCGTGGGAACTGCTGGCGCGCGAGCGGAATGTACCGATAGGCGATCTTTTCGCATTGCCGAGAAGGCCCATTGAATCGGGCCTGGCCGTCGGGCTCTATCCTACGTTGGACGACCTGCACGGCGCGCTCAAACGATACGACGCCAAGCGCTATTGCCGTCTCAAAATCAAGATCAAGCGCGGACAGGACATCCAACTCGTCCGCGCAGTGCGCGAATGGTTTGCAGATATCCCCCTCTTTGTGGACGCGAACGCCGACTACAACAGCGCCGATATAGACACGCTGCGCGAACTGGACAACTTCGGACTGATGATGATCGAGCAGCCCTTCGCGCGCGCTGATCTCGAGTCATCCGCCGTGTTGCAGCGCCAGATAACAACTCCGCTCTGCTTTGACGAGGGCATTGAATCGGCGGCTGATGTGCACGAGGCGGCGAAGGCCGGCGCCTGTCGCATTGTGAACATCAAGCTGCAACGGGTAGGCGGCTTTCTTGAGGCGTTGCGTGTTGCCGAGGCTTGTGGCCAGCACCGCATGCCCTTTTGGATGGGGACTATGCCGGAACTTGGCGTGGGCAGCGCGCAGGCTCTGGTGCTGGCTGCACATCCCGGTTGCACCTATCCGACGGACGTCGAACCCAGTGCGCGCTGGTACACGGGAGACATCCTGCGGCCGGAGCTGTGCATGCGGGAGGGCCACATCGTGATCCCTGACGGTGCGGGGCTCGGCTTCGAGGTGGATGAAGATGCAATAGCGCGGTTCGAGAAGGCCCGCTGGAGCTTCGCAAGGTGAACGAACACCTGGCGCTGCATACCGCCGATTACGTCGTCGTAGCCGGCTATTTTGTGCTGGTGCTCTGGATTGGGCTGTGGTTTCGCAATCGGCTCGCCAATGTGGGAGACTACTTCGCCGGAGGCCACCAGGTGCCATGGTGGATGGCAGGCATCTCCCACTACATGTCGAGCTTCAGCGCTTTCTCCTTTATAGCCTACGCGCAGATCGGATACATGTACGGCTGGGTAGCGGTCACGCTGTTCTGGGTCAGCGTCCCGGCTTGCTTGGCTGGCGGCGCCATATTTGCACGGCGGTGGCGGCGCGCGCGCGTGATCACGCCCATCGAGTTCATCGAGATGCGCTATGACGATGCCCTGCGGCAAACCTTTGCGTGGGCGGGCATTCCGATGAAGATTTTTGATGATGCGCTGAAAATCTTTGCGACCGGCCTGTTTGTTTCTGTCGCCGCTGGGCTCGATCTGCGCTGGTCCATCTGCGCTTGCGGCGGAGTCATGGTGGCCTACACGTTTTTTGGCGGCCTTTGGGCTTTGATCGCTACGGACTACGTCCAGTTCCTCATGAAGTCCTTGGCAATTCTGCTGATGCTGCCGCTCGCGCTGCATGCCTGCGGCGGCGTACGTACTGCGTTTCAAGGGCTGCCGCACGGGTTCTTGAGACCGGTCAATGGGCCTTACGGCTGGTTGTATGTTGTGGGCTTCGCCTGCGTGATGCTGGTGAGCTACAACGCAAGCTGGTCTCTGGCGCAAAAGTATTACTGTGTGCCCGATGAATGCTCGGCTTCGAAAGCCGCATATCTCGCCGCCGCGCTCAATGTTGTGGGCGCGCCACTCATGGTGCTGCCGGCGATCATCGGACGGAATCTCTTGCCTGACCTGGCTGTGCGCGGCAATACGGCTGATACTTACCTCTTGCTGGTCATGCGGCTGTTGCCCGAGGGCATGGTCGGCATCATTCTGGCCGCAATGTTCTCCGCAACAATGGCCGCCGTCAGCGCTGACTTCAATGCCGTCGCCAGTGTGCTCACGAAGGATGTATACCACCGGCTCATCCGCAATGACGCCACGGAAAGCGGTTTGCTTCAGGTAGGCCGATGGCTGACGCTCGCGCTTGGTGCGACTACCACACTGCTGGCACTGCTGATCGCGCTGCGGCATCGCGAAGCGCTGTTCGGTCTCATGGTAACCGTCTTCGGCTTGCTGATGGCACCCACTTTGCTGCCATTGCTTGCCGGGCTGACATTGCGATGGGTGAGCACGCGCGGAGCCTTGCTTGGATTTTTCGCAGGCCTGGGCACCGGCATCACCATGCTTCTGCTCGGGGACTTCTGGAAGCCTGCGGCGACACTCTTCGGGAATGCCAATGGTTTCGAAGGATTCTCCCTGATTGTCAATACAGCGATGACACTCGCCGGCATGGCGGTGGGCAGTCTTTGGAAGCAGGGAAATGAAGCGGAGCAAAGCAGGCGCGCGGCGTTTCTTGCACGCCTTCGGCAGCCCGTGGAGAAGCCAGAGCGAGCCCTAATCGAGATTTCGATGGCAGGCGGTGTACTGACTCTCTCCACTACGGCGGTCGGCGTGCTGATCGCGCTCGCGGGGGCAATCAGCCGCGATGCCGCCGCACGCTGGATGGATGGGTGCGCTGCGCTTACCATGTTTCTGATCGCATGGTTATCGCGCCGAGCGAGGGTTTCGCGCGCTGAGAGCGTTTGCAATCTGTCATAGTGGCATAGCTGCGATGACCGAACCTAAAAAATGAGCTTTACCGAGCCTCGAACGCTCTGGCCGTCAGTGCCGGGATGTTCACGAGGTTCGTACCGCCGGCTGTCGCTGTGATTGTCCCGAACCGGCTACCTGCCGGCCACCTCGAGCAATCGTGAATCTCTGTTTTTCTCGAAGCTCATCGGTCAATTGCTGAAAAATGCTCCTGTTCCACAGCGACTCGTTATGAATTTGCCCAACCGCCAACGCACGACGGGCGGCGAGCGTTTCTCTATTGGTATTATTTGTTATCTTTTGAAATTTTTCTTGACAAGCCGTAAATGGCCTGATAAATGCTTAAGACACATAGCAGATGCGTCTGCGGCTGCACCACCGAACTGGCCAGGTCTCCATCCTATTCAGCGGTTGACTGGTCGAGACAGCTGGCCGGCAAGCCGTGGCAGACGTGCAGGCTACAGATTGGCAGTCGAAAACCACGTCGATGCAGAACCAAGCGTACATAGGACTGCGGTGCATGAAGAGCATCCTCGAGCCAAAAGAGCCGCCGTCGCAACGGGGCCAACTTCGGAACGTAAGTTCTTACAAGCTCTGAGTATCCTGTGTTTGAACTTTACTGTATGTATCTAACTCGTACCTTCATTAAGGTCTTAGCGCCGCATGCAGCAGAGCCGTTATGGCACCGATTCTGAGGCAAGCGAGCATCGTGAGTGCAATTCGCGTTTTTAACCGCCAATGGCAGGTGGATTAGATCAATCAGGACGCTCTGAAGAGTTTCACCAATAACACGACTTCGGGCCGACACATGTTGGCGATGTACTAAAGAGGGAGGCTGACAATTGATGACAAAGACAATCAAGATGCTGGTCGTGATTCCGTTGGTCATTGCATCCAGTATCCTACTGGGACAAAACATCACCGGTTCGATCGTTGGCGATGTGACGGATCAGGGAGGCGCGGCGGTTCCCGGCGCGCAGATCGTCGTAACCAACTCCGCGACAGGAGCGACTTTTCAGGCCGTATCAGACCAGCATGGAACCTACTCGGTTCCTGGACTGCTTCCTGGCGTCTATCAGGTAACTGTCAAAGAAAACGGTTTTGACACATTTAAGGCCACCGACGTGCGTGTGTTCTCGTCGGATATCAGGCGCGTGGACACAAAACTCTCCGTCGGGACGCTGCAGCAAACCGTGGTGGTGACCGATCAGGCCCCTATCATCACAACAGATTCCATGACCATTGGCGGCTCAGTCACGCCGACTCAGCTCGCAGCGTTGCCCACCTCCATGCAGACGATCGACGCTTTTGTCGCGCTGGCGCCAGGAGTTCAGTCTTATGGAGACGCAGCCGACCCGGAAATCGGCGGCGGAAGCCACTGGGGCAGTTTGAATTTTACGTTGAACGGTGTCGAGGTGAACGACCCCGGTAACAGCGGCGCGGTCACCGTCCAAGGCGCCGGAGCACTTGTCCTGCCGCCGCCCAGCTCGATTCAGGAGCTCGACGTGCAAAGCAATGACATGAGCGCCAAGTATACCGGGCACGCCGGCGTGACAATGGTGACCAAGGGCGGAACGACCGTATTCCACGGCTTGTTGTATGAGTACGTCCAGAATACCGACCTGAACGCCAACAGTTTCCTACTAAACGCGGCAGGAGATCCTCGCCCGGCTGCTCACCTCAATCAATTCGGGGGCAATTTAGGCGGTCCCGTTCCACTTTTACGCAAGAAGCTTTTCTTTTTCTTCGACTACAACGTATACCGCAATGAGAATGCGAGCACAGTTCAGCTCACTCTCCCTGGCATGAATATGCGGCAGGGCAACTTTGCCGCATTAACAACGCAGCTTTACAACCCTTTCACCGGACAGCCATTTACCGGCAACCAGATTCCTTCCGCAATGATTACTTCGCAAGCTACGACACTGCTGGCGTACCTTCCGGCTGTTTCACCGTCGAGTGCGG
>JASIJW010000329.1:0-3336 GCA_030050035.1 Acidobacteriaceae bacterium
CCTCCATGGCAATTACCACAGCGGCGGTTCTTTGCCTGGCCGGAGTGATGACCTTGGCGGGTCGCTCCTTTGAGCCGGATCATGCAGTTAAATGAGATTTTTCAGGCGGATTTGACGGTCCGGGGTTCCAACGAGTTGAGGTAAGCGCGATCGTTGATTTATGGAATCTGGATTAACATGTTTTGGGAGACCGCGCCACAGAATGCGAAGCCGGAGCCGGAGCGCTGAGGCCGATCTCAATTCACTCCACGTTCGTACAAATCCTGACAGAAGATGTTAGTGGGGAAGCTGCGCTCCCTCGGGCATGGGGCCAAGATTTGGATCCGGTGCCACGTGCGGATTGGCTGTCTCTTTTTGGACGGCCTGAGAAGAAGCCAATCTGTCGCAATCTCCAATTCGCTTGGCGAAAGTGGAGCGGGCTTTGGGGGTCGGACGGTATGATGGAGCCCGCGAACAGATTCGGATTTGCGGGAGGATTTCTTTGACCCCTTCGTCAGCAGCTACCAATGACATGCGAGAGGCAATTCTGGTAACCAGTGGGGACTTGCGGCAGTCGGCAAATCAGGTGTGCTGGCCGGCCCAGCAGGAACTGGAGCGCCGCCTGACGGAGTGTTTTCGCAAACAGGGCGTCAATCTTCGGCGCGCGTTTCCAGCCGATTCCACCCAGGGGCACGGTTTCATCTCCAGCCAGCGGATGGGCATGGATGTTTTTGCCGAAATCGATCCACATGCGAATCTCGTTTTTGCGACCGCGGCCTGGCAATACAGCCATCACGTGCTGGCCGGAATGCGCAGCCACGAGGGACCGATCCTGACAGTCGCCAATTGGTCGGGCCAGTGGCCGGGACTGGTGGGGTTGCTGAATCTCAATGGTTCTCTCGTCAAGGCCGGGGTGAAGTTCAGCACTTTGTGGAGCGAGCAGTTCGACGACGAATTCTTCCTGGGGGGCCTTCGTGAGTGGATCAGCCGGCGAACTGTCACGCACGATCTCAGTCATGTCCGTCCGCTCGCCGCCGGGCAATTGCCGGATTCCACCGGTGAACTCGGCAGGAATCTGGCGGGGGCACTCAAAAAACGCAAGGCGATCCTGGGGATCTTCGATGAAGGCTGCATGGGAATGTACAACGCCATCATTGATGACGAACTGTTGAATCCTCTGGGCGTTTACAAGGAGAGGCTCAGCCAATCAGCACTTGTGGCGCGGATGCGCACAGTCGAGGACGCAGAAGCAGCCGCTGTAAGGCAATGGCTCGATGCGCGCGGCGTGCGATTTGTCACCGGCAAGGACGAAGATACCGAGCTGACCGATAGCCAGATCCATGCACAGTGCAAGATGTACATTGCCGCAATGCGAATTGCGCAAGAGTTTGGCTGCGATGCGGTTGGCATCCAGTATCAGCAGGGATTGAAGGATCTGGTGCCGGCCTCGGACCTGGTGGAAGGCCTGCTCAATAACGCGGACCGGCCGCCCGTGTATGCCGAGAATGGCGAAGAGCTGTACCCGAGCGCGGCGTTGCCGCACTTCAACGAGGTGGATGAAGGTTGCGGCCTGGACGCGCTGGTGACGAACTGGTGTTGGTCTGCGCTTGGACTCGATCCTTCCACTACCCTGCATGACGTGCGCTGGGGCGAGCACTACCGCGGCGACGGCATCGACGATTTTGTCTGGGTTCTGCAGATCTCCGGCGCAGCGCCGGCCAGTCACTTTATTGATGGGTACGCGGGCGCGTCCAGCGAACGGCAGCCTGCCATGTATTTCCCGCTTGGCGGAGGGACGCTGAAAGGCGTAGGGCGTCCGGGCGAGATTGTCTGGAGCCGCGTGTTTGTAGAAAACGACCGGCTGCATGTAGATATGGGGCGCGGCTCCGTCATTGTTCTTCCCGCGGAGGAAAGAGAGCGCCGGTGGCGGCACACCACATATCAGTGGCCGATGGTCAGCGCGGTATTTCACGGAATATCGCGCGATGCGTTCATGGCAAGGCACAGGGCGAATCACATCAACATCGCATACGCGCCAGACAGCCGCGCCGCTGACCGCGCTCTCGGCGTGAAAGCCGCCATGTTTCATGCCCTTGGCGTGGAGGTGCATCTTTGCGGCGATGTCAATTTTGGATAGAACCGGACTAAATTGGGTAACCGGAACCTGCCAAGACCATTGCTTGATGCGGCCCTCATGGCGAGGGGCAACCAAACTTCTGTATTTACAGCCCGAAGTTCTTTTCTGGGCCCCCGCGTACTCCTCCCGGCATTCCCTTAGTAACGCCTTTCCAGAAATCTCCGGGCCACTATTTGCGATAATTGCAGTGACAATAAGAGCCGCAGGGTGAGCATTTGCGGCTTGCTCGCTTGTTTGCATAACTCACATTTTTCAGCATTCCTGCCTTGACCCCATTCTCCAAGCAGGACTCGATGTATGCAGCTATGGACCGACTATGAAGGCGTCACGATCGACGGCGCTTTCCCCTTGAAAAAGCTACTGTTGCCCGAGGGCCGCAGCGCGTTCTTCTCCACCTCGGGTGCCAATGGCGAGCCAACGGTCGTGCGCCTCATCGAGTGCCACTTCGATGAGGAGGAGATTCTTGCCCGCTGGCGGTGCGTGGAGGCGTTGAACCATCCGAACTTCCTCAAGTTCGAACGCTACGGCCAGGTTGAGCTCGATGGCGGCCACGTCGTCTATGCAGTCTTCGAGAAGGTGGACGCGAACCTGGCCGGGGTTCTCGATCAAGGTCATCTAACTGTCAAAGATACGGCACAGCTCGCATCCAGTCTGGTCTCCGCGCTCGATGTGCTGCACACTAACGGCTTCATTCACGAGCACATCGAGCCACGCAATATTTTTGCCGTGGGCGAGGTAGTGAAACTGCGCAGCGACTGCATCCGCGAGACGCCGGAGGGAGAAGAAGGCCGCGCCGCGAAGGAGCGCGCAATACGCGAACTTGCAACTGTGCTCCTGCAGGCGCTTACGCAACGGCAATCGCTTGAAGGTATACCTGATACCGCTGTGCCGCCGCCGTTCGGTCAGATCATCCGCAATGGGCTTGACGGAACATGGGGACTGGAGAATATCCGGGCCGCTCTCGAGGGAAAATTCAGCTCGGCTCCAGTTGCAGAGCCCGAGCCGGTCAATTCGACGCCGACAACGGCGGCGCCGACAACGCGAGCCGTTGAGAGAACGCCATCTGTTGTCGAGCAGAAAGCTCCGAGTACTGGCGCCAATCCGTCCATGCGGCACGAGGCGCAACTGTCTCTTCCTCTCGCCGACGAAGACCAGAGAGCGGAATTTGCCGGCGCGACGACCCGCAGAAACGCAACCATCCGCAGACCCGCAACCAGCCG
>JASIJW010000330.1:0-9550 GCA_030050035.1 Acidobacteriaceae bacterium
CTGGCGCAGAACCGGCTTCGGAGTCGGAGGGCGCGTAAAGTAGTTGATCGCATTCAAGTCGGTGTTCTCAAGATATTCCCACGCGTTGCCATGAAACTGGTTGGTGCCCGAGCGCATTACGTAGTTGACATGGGCGCCGGCAAATTGCCCGTATTCGGCCGCGTAGTTGCCCGTTACTACATTCGATTCGGCGACGGCATCTGGCATCGGCACATAGCTAGGATAGTTATAAATGCCGATGTTCATGTTGGCGCCGTCGATGGTGTATTGGTTGGCGCTATCGCGCAATCCGTTCGCTGTCACCGTCACCCCGTTGGTGAGCGTTAACTGCAAGGTCGTCGAGATCGAGTTCTGGCTGGGTTCCATACCAGGCCCGAGCAAGGTTTCCGAGAGCAGGTTTTCATTGTTCACCGGCAGGTTCTGGACGGTCTGGGTCCCCAGGGTCTGTCCCGTCGTGGTGTTCGCCGTCTCGAGCAGGGGCGCTTCGGAGGTGACGGTCACGGTTTGGGTGGCGCCCCCTACCTGCAGCGAAAAAGCCACATGTTGCGTTTCCAGCGCGTGTACCGTGACTGTTGGATTCGTGGCTCTCGCAAACCCGGTTGCGTCGACCTCGACGCGGTAATCTCCTGGCGCCAGGAAGGGCAGGTTGAAATCCCCGGTCTGGTCGCTATGCGTCGTGGCCTCAATGCCAGTCGCTATATCGGTCGCCTGCACCGTCGCGTTCCCCACGGGCGCTCCCGTCGGGTCCGTCACCGTGCCTAGAATGCTGCCACGGTTTTCCTGGGCATGGCCTCTTTGCATGAGTGGTCCTGCCATGGACAGCAGCAGACAGACGGTTGCCGCCGCCGTTCTCTTTGCAATTAACTGTGCGGACGAGTTCGAGAGAAACTTCACAAACCAATCGGGAAATCGCATGGGCCAGCCTCCTTTGAAATGTCTTTCGTTAGAGCAGTTCCTCCCACTGATTTCTAGAACGGCCTTATCAGCGGGCTACACACATAACAATCAGATCCTGACGAACGTTCGGGTTCTATACATGCAATAGAGGAGCAGCCAAAGAATGCTCATGGCAGCGAACCAGCCAATCGCGTCATACCAGACGCCTGTGTACTGCTGCAGTCCTACAAGCAACGTGTCTGCCATCAGCCGGAAGGAGCGCGCGAAGACGCCCCAGAACATATAGGCGACGATGGCGTTCATGCCGATCACGATGAAGGGGAATGCCCATTTGCGATGGCGGCGCATGTCAATGATCCAATAGAAGAGCGCCAGCGCAAGATAGCTCCATCCACCTGCCCACAGCACGTAGGTGCTCGTCCAGCGGTTCTTGATGATCGGAAACCAGAAGCTCCAGGCCCATCCTGCCAGCAGACAGGCCACGCCCAGCAAGAGCAGCCAGAGCAGTTTTTGACGATCGGGCTTGCATGAGCGGAGAAGGTAGCCGGCAAAAACGCCCAGCATCGCCGTGGCTCCGTTGGTCATGCTTTGCAGGATCCAGCCATTATGCCAGCCGGCCTGCAGCCTTCCCAGCACGAAGTTGTTCAGCCAGTCTCCAAAATTCAGCCCCGGCTTGTAGACCCCAATGATGTGACCCGGGACCGGGACATAGTCCATCAGGGCCCAATAGACCACCAGCAGCGCGAGAGTCGTGACGATCTGCCAGCGGAGGTTGAGATTCAGCAGGATGATGGAGGCGACCAGGTATCCAAGGGCCAGCACCTCCAGCACACTGTAGCTCGCCGTAAAATTATGCACATTCAACGAGAGCAAGTGCCCATGGATCACCGCCCCTAGAAGCACCAGCACAGCAACACGCTTGAAGACGTGCGCGTAGATGCTGGCCTTGCCGTCGCCGCGCGCCAGCCGTTTACTGAACGAAAAGGGCATTGACGCACCGATGACAAACAGAAATACCGGAAAAATCAGGTCATAGAGATGGCAGCCAGCCCAGGGCACGTGATCGAACTGGGCGCCTAGCATCTGCATGAAGCGATTGTGAGAATTCGCTGCCAGGGACCGGATGACATCATCTGCGCCGATGATCAGGAACATGTCAAAGCCGCGCAACGCATCGATGGAGACCATGCGTGCGGCTGGCGGCGCAGGAGCCTCCGTTGCACGAAGTCCCGGCGCGACCTCTTCTATTGCCGGGGAGGCCCCATCGAGTACCGCGTTCGCATGCACCCCATGGTCGTGCGTTGACATGACTCACCTGCCGCACCTGCAATGCATACCCACCATTGGCCGTGCGCCTTTCCGGGGTGCCATATCTCGAATTCGAAGAACCAGCGGCCAGAAGCGAGTCCGTCGGCTGCAATTCGGAACCGCAGGCAGCACACCGGACTAATCTGAAATCGGCCCGGTTGATATGTACCTCTAGCAGTTACCAGTTTGTTAAATGGGTGTCAAGAAAAATTTCAAAAGACAATACTTTGTGCCAATACAGAAATAGACCCGCCGCACCAATTGCGCCGGCTGGGGATCGGCGGAAAGGTGGGATAAAAAGGCGCCGGAGAGGGTCCGAGAAAGCGTCAGGGACAAATCAGGACCGCGGTTAGACCAGGCGTAAGGTCGAGGTGCTGCGACAGCCGGGGAACAGAGACGACAATACTTGCGAACGACTGCAGGTCAGCTTGGGTTGAGGATTCGGGCAAGCGCGCGGCTGAGCTCAGTCGTGGCCTTCAACAGGGATGTGATCACAGGAGAGTCGCGCTTGGGGTTGAAGCGGGAAGCGGGACCGGAGATGCTCATCGCGGCGGCGGCATTGCCGTGAGGGTCGAGAATCGGTGCGCCGACGCAGACGGCCAGCAAAGAGCCTTCTCCGCGGTCGAAGGCAAAACCTGCGGCACGCACGCGTTTGATTTCGGTCAGAAGATCGTCAGGCCGCGTGATTGTGTTCGGGGTAATGATCTCAAGCTGTTGATGACGGACGAGCCGTTCCACCTGATCTTGCGGAGAAAACGCCAGGATGGCTTTGCCCAGTGCGCTGGCGTGCGCGGGAACTGAGGCGCCGCGACTTTCCTGGAGGCGCAAGGCAAACTCACTGGGAACGACTTCGATGTAGGTCACCTTATCGAACTGCTGCACCCCAAGGTTGACGGTCTCGCCGTATTTGTCGCGCAGTTCGAGCATTAGAGGTAGTGCAAGGCGCCGCAATTCTTCATTGAGCGATTCTTCGTTGACGAGACGGCCGAGCATGGGGCTAATTCGGTAGTCGCGATTGCTATCGCGAATGACGTAGCCAATTTGCACCAGTGTGTTGAGAATGCGAAACACCGTAGATTTCGCGATACTGGTGTTATGGGTGATCTCTTTGAGGCCCAGCGGCTGAGAACGCGCGAGCTCTTCCATGATTTGAAAGGTGCTGCGAACAACCGGAACGGAGTACTTGCCGTCCTGACCAGAAGAATTCGTGGCCTGCCGCTTGCGGACCGCCGCGCCATTTTTTGAGCTCACATTCGTCAATGGAATTCCCCCGAGGTATGTTTCTATTGGAACATAACGCAGTTTCGCGCGTCACAACGCCGCCTGGATGCCGTCGTGATAGACGAACTGAATGCCGAGCGGCGCTTGGGCAGGACACTCGTAGGTGGCCGGACTGTCGATGGTCTCGGCCCGGAACCCGACGATGTCCGCGAAGAATCCTGGGGCAAGTCGGCCGCGGTGCTTCAGCGAATACCTCTCGGCTGGCTTGCCGGTGATCTTGTGCACGGCCTGTGCAAGCGTCAACCAGCCTCGATCGCGGGTGAAAGAGCCGAGCAGCAGCGGGAACGTGCCATGCAGCCGCGGATGAGGACGGCCCTTGACGTAGAAACCGTCGCTGATGATTGTGGAGCAGGGATGAGTGAGCGTTGCGTGGAGATTTTCCATGCTCTGGTTAAAGCAGAGCATGTTCACATCGCCCTCCTCATAGAGCAGAAGATCGAGAGTGACGTCGGCCGGGGATGTCCCGCGGATCTCGGCCAGTTCCTGTAGGTTTTTGCCGATGGCTGACTGGTTCGCGGCGCTACCGACCGAAGAGATGTAAATATCGGACCAGCGCCAGGGGTTGATGCGGTTCAGTTCCTCGCGAATGGCTTGTCGGGCCGCGGTATCGCGCAGGCGCTGAATGAGCGCACGTACACCGCCATCAAGCGCACTCTGCGGCAGAATCTGCGTGAGTACAGTGGAACCGGCTACATACGGGTAGCAGTCAAACTCCACGTCGATGCCGTCGCGACGAGCCTGCTCGATGTGATCGATGGCGACCTGCTGGAGAGGCCAATTAGCCGCTCCGACCGCCTGCAGATGCGAGATCTGCAATCGGCCGCCACTCTTTCGCGCGAGCTCGAGCTGCTCATCGACTGCGTCCACAAGCCCGGAGAAATAGGAACGAATGTGGCTGGTGTAGATCTTGTCCGCTTTCGCGGTGACGTTGCAAAGGCGCTGAAGTTCTTCCTGCGGCGCACTAGAACCCGGAGCGTACATGAGTCCGGTGGAAAACCCAGCAGCGCCTGCCGCGAAGGCTTCTTCGAGCAAGCTTTCCATGGAACGGAGCTGCGCCTCGCTCAAGGGCCCCTGCCTGGGGCCGGCGACGGCTATACGCAGCGATCCATGACCCACCAGCGATACAACGTTAGCCGTGTGGCTATGCTCGATAGCGCGCAGGTACTCCTCGCTTGAGTTCCAGCCCCAACTTTCATCGCCACAGAATATGCCATTGGCGAAGCTGCGTAGATCATCGGCGGGATGTGCGGGAGGGTACGCAGAGAAGCCGCAGTTGCCAACCACCTCCGTAGTGACGCCCTGACGGAGCTTGTCTGTGCGGCCTTCGATCACCTGCAAGTCGGAATGAGTGTGCGAATCAATGAAGCCAGGAGCAAGAGTGAGTCCGGTGCAATCGATGCGCGCGGCATCGTCCGCTTGAATAGCTGGCGCGACCTTGACGATGCGATCGCCAGAAAGGAGGATGTCAGCGCAGAAGGGATCGGCTCCGCTGCCGTCTAAGACGCTCGCGTTGGAAAAGAGCAATTGAGCCATTAGAGTTGAATTTTTTGTCGTGTGTTTCTAATGAACGTAGTATATACCTATTGAGACAGGACTTGTTCCCCAACCTAAATCCAAAGAGCCAAAAATAGGAGCGGTCAACATGAGCGGAATGGAACAGCTGGAAGCTGAGGATGCACCTGCGCCGAAGGGTCCCTACTCCCCGGTGGTGCGTGCAGGCGATTTCCTGTTTGTTTCCGGCCAAGGCCCCATCGATCCCGAGACGCAGCAGTTCGTATTCAGCGATATTCGGGCAGAAACTAAGCTGGTACTGGAGAATGTGGAGCGTGCGCTGGCAAGTTGCGGGGCCAGCCGCAAGAACATCGTGAAGTGCGGCGTGTTCCTGGCAAAGGCGAGCGACTTCGGAGCAATGAACGAGACCTACGCGGCATTTTTTGGGGAGACGCGGCCGGCGCGCACCACGGTGCAGGCTGCACTAGTAGAAGAGGGAATGAAGGTGGAAATCGACTGCGTCGCTTACCTGCCCCAGAAATAGCCCTTCAGGCTCAGCCGGCTGCGCGCTCCACGGATTCAAGGGTATGCTCGACATCCTGGTCGGTGACAGCGGTTGAAATATACCAGCGTCCGTCGGGGAGCGGAAGAACGCCTTCATCAAGGAGGGCAAGGAGGAAGTCGCTGTACTTTTGCTTGTCGGCGACTAGCAGGTCGCGATAGTTCTGCGGTTGGCGATCTGTGAAGGACAGATGGAAAACGGCTCCTTCGCCGGCGACACAAACCTTGTGCCCGCGCTCGCGGAGAATTTGCGCGATACCGTCACGAAGAGTTTCGCCACGGCGGAAGAGATCGCCGTAGATCTTGTCCGGATTGCTCGTAAGCACCTCCAGCGCGGCGCGCGCGGCGGAAAGCGCAATGAGATTGCCGTTAAGCGTGCCGGCGTGCACAACTTCTCCGCGCTCGATGAGATCCATATATTTCTGCGGGCCGGCAAGGACGCTTAACGGCGCACCAGCGCCAACAGCCTTGGCGTATGTGGCCAGGTCGGGAATCACCCCGTAGAAGCCTTGCGCTCCATCAATGCCCAGGCGAAAACCCGTGATCACTTCATCGAAGATCAGCAGAGCCCCCTCGTTGCTAGTGATGTGGCGCAAAAACTCAAGAAATCCAGGCTGCGGTGCGATGCAGCCACTATTGCACATGAGGGGTTCACAAATTACAGCGGCAAATTCGCCCTGATTGGCGGCAAAAGCTGAGCGCACGCTTTCAACGTCGTTCCACTGCGCAATGACGGTGTGATTGGCGGGCAATTGACCGCGGCCTTCATGCACCGGCTGGTGCGGCGACAAAGGAAGTGCCATGGGTGAAGGATGATAACTGAGCAGCATGCCGTCATCCCAGCCATGGTAATGGCCTTCAAACTTGAGGATCTTACGTCGTCCCGTGGCAGCACGCGCCAGCCGCAGAGCCACCTGGACGATCTCAGTGCCACTATTGGAAAAGCAGACTCGATCGGCACACGGAATCACGCTGGTGAGCATCTCCGCGACTTCGTATTCAAGATCGTGCTGAGCACCAAAGGTCAGTCCCTTGCGCACCGTTTGCTGAATGGCCTCGACGATTTCAGTGGGAGCGTTTCCCAGGATATTCGGACCCCAGCCAAGCGTGTAATCGATATATATATTTCCGTCGACATCCTGCAGGCGAGATCCCTGGCCATGCGAGAAATAAAGCGGGTAAGGCCGGGCATTGCGGCGCAGTCCGCTCGATACGCCTCCGCTCAAGCTGCGTGAAGCCCGCTTAAAGCGCTCCAAGGAACAATTCGTCTTGCGGCGCACACTCGCTTCACGCGCCGCAGGAGCAAAAAATCGCGGAGTGTCGGTGAACGCGGTATCCGGAGAAATGGTGTATTTTTGTATTGAATCATTCATGTTTCAATTGGTCCCGGCCCTTATAGTGATGTAATGGACACCTAAAGTCAAGGCGATTTGGGAAAAGCCCAAGCCGCCCATTGGACGTGCATGTGTCCGTTAACCGGGGCGGAAGGAGGCAGGTTTGTCGAGCACTCAGGCAGCTCCCGGCCTAAACAGGGTCCTCGGACTCTGGGACCTGGTCTTTTATGGAATCGTATTGATCCAGCCGATTGCGGCCGTGGGGCTGTTTGGAGTGGCGCAGCAATTATCACGCGGGCAAATGGTAACGACAGTGCTGATTGCCATGTGCGCTATGATGCTGACCGCCGTCAGCTACGGGCGCATGGCATCTGTTTATCCTTCGGCGGGCTCGGCCTATACCTATGTATCCCGCGGCTTGAACGCGCACATGGGCTTCCTCGCTGGATGGGCGATGGTGCTCGATTACCTTATTGTACCGATCGTCAGCATGATCTACGCTGCGCTCACCCTGACGCGGCTTGTCCCAGGGGTGCCGTATGCCGCCTGGGTGGGGGTGCTTACTGTCCTCATCACTGGACTCAACGTGGCCGGCATACGATCTGCCGCGAAATCGAATATCGCGTTGCTCTTCGCCATGTGCGTGATCATCGCATGGTTTTTCGTCATGGCGGTTCGCTACCTGGCCCTCCACGGCGGTACTCACGCGCTGTTCAGCCTGCAGCCGATCTATAACCCGGTCGAGTTCAACTTGCGCGCGGTTTTCACAGCGACGTCGTTTGCGGCGCTCACCTATATCGGGTTCGATGGCGTCACGACGCTCGCTGAGGATGTGAAGAATCCGCGTCGGAACGTGCTGATCGCCACCGTGCTGGTTTGCTTGCTCACCGGACTGATGAGTTCGCTGCAGATTTATCTGGCGGCACGGGTATGGCCCACTTATAACAATTTTCCGAATGTTGAAACCGCATTTCTGGACGTATGCGGACGGGCAGGGGGCCCGTGGCTGTTTCAGGCAATGGCATTGACGCTGTTTGTGGCGTGCATCGGTACCACGCTTACCGGGCAGCTTGGGGCGGCGCGTCTGCTCTATGGGATGGGCCGCGACGGTGTCCTGCCGCGCTCGGCATTCGGGCGTCTCGATGGCCACGGCACACCGGTTTTCAACATACTGCTGATTGGAGCCATCACACTTGCAGGATCGATGCTGATGAATTACGAACACGCTGCCGAAGTGCTGAACTTCGGAGCGTTCATCGCTTTCATGGGGGTGAATCTCGCAGCCATGCGTACCTTCTATAGGCGGCGAAGTTTCGCCAGCCTGTGGAGGGATGTGGCTGCCCCCATTGCCGGCTTTCTTTTCTGTACGGTGATCTGGATTAGCCTGCCACGCCTGGCTAAGGAGATTGGAGCCACCTGGTTGATTATCGGGCTGGTTTACCTGACCACCCTGACGCGCGGTTTCAATCGTGCTCCAGTACAACTGCACTTTAGCGAATAAGGGATGATGCGAAGATGACCAAGGGAGAGCGCAAGGGGAGCCCGGTTGCAGTGATCGGGCTGGGGCTGATGGGCCGCAGCATAGCGGCATGTCTGATGGCCGCCGGGCATCGTGTAACCGGCGTGACGGATAACCTGGAGGAAAGCGCGGGCACACCGGAACGGGTTCGCGAACTGCTGGTAGAGATGGCCGAAGAAGGGCTGCTCACAGAGCCGCTTCAAACCGTCGTGGAGCGCTTCCGTATGACGGCAGAGTTGCGCGATATCGCCGAAGCACGAATCGTTTTCGAATCCGTCACAGAGGACCTGAAGCTGAAGCGAGAACTCCTGCACCGCACCGAACAGGTGGTTGCTCCCGACTGCATTCTCGCCACCAACACCTCGGCTCTGCCGGTTTCGTACATGTAGGAGGACGCAAAGCATCCCGAGCGGATCCTCGGGCTCCATTGGGACGAGCCTGCGCACATTACTCGCTTCATGGAGATCATTCCGGGCAAAGCTACGGCGCTGGAGTATCTGGACCAAGTTAACGAGCTTGCGCTGGCGTGGGGAAAAGAACCATCTAAGCTGCGAAAGGAGATTCGCGGTTTTATCACCAACCGCATCTCCTACGCGATGTTTCGCGAGGCCTGCTACCTGGTGGACTCAGGAGTCTGCACCGTGGAGGACGTGGACCGGTCGTTGCGCAATGACGTCGGCTGGTGGATTCCCTTCGCCGGTCCCTTCCGCTACATGGACATGATGGGTATCGAAGGCTATCACCGGGTCATGCGCGATCTGCTGCCCGACCTGTCGAGCAGTCCCGAAATTCCCAAACTGATGCGCGACGTGGTGGAGAGCGGCGGTCGCGGCATCTCGAACCGGCATGGCTTCTACCAGTACACGCCTGAAGAAGCCAAAGCATGGGAAGAGAAATTCATTGACTTCAACTATAAGATACGGCGGCTTACAGCCGAGTACGCGGACCTTCAGCGTAGGGGAAAAGACGAACAAAAGTAAAACCGCCGCACTGCCTACTGCGGCATAATCAGTAGATCGTGCAGCGAAGGCAGCGTTTGGCCGCTCTTGAAACTGCGTCTAAAATCCTCAAAGTTACGTTGCGCGCGCAGCCAGAACAGAAACTCTGCATTCCAGTGGCCGAGGGCCGTTCCCATCCTGTAGGGTGTGTACTGTTCGAG
>JASIJW010000331.1:0-4433 GCA_030050035.1 Acidobacteriaceae bacterium
CGCTCCATCGCCTCGCCGGAAGCTTTTATCCGCACCAACGTCATGGGCGCCTTTACGCTGCTCGAGCAGGCGCGCAATTACTGGGCCGCGCTCGATGCGGCGGACCGCGATGGCTTCCGTTTTCTGCACGTGTCGACGGATGAAGTGTATGGCACGCTGTCACCCACCGATCCCGCCTTCAGCGAGACGACGCCCTACGCGCCCAACAGCCCGTACGCCGCCTCGAAGGCCGGAGCCGATCACCTGGCGCGCGCCTACTTCCACACCTACAAGATGCCGGTGCTGACGACCAACTGCTCGAACAACTATGGGCCGTTTCAGTTTCCGGAGAAGCTCATTCCGCTAATAGTCCTGAACGCGCTCGAAGGCAAGCCGCTGCCTGTCTACGGCGACGGCAGGAACGTGCGCGACTGGCTCTTTGTCGAGGATCACTGCTCGGCTATCCGCACGGTGCTTGAAAAAGGCACGCCCGGCGAATGCTACAACGTGGGCGGCAACAGCGAGCGCGCGAACATCGATGTTGTGACCACCATCTGCGACCTTCTCGACGAGATGCAGCCCAGCACCTTTGGCCCGCGGCGCAGTCTGATCACCTACGTTGCCGACCGGCCGGGCCACGACCGCCGCTACGCGATCGACGCGACTAAGATCCGGCGCGAACTTGGCTGGAGCCCGGCGGAAAAATTCGAATCCGGCCTGCGCAAGACGGTGCGCTGGTATCTCGACAACCAGGAGTGGATCAACAGCGTGCGCACCGGCGCTTACCGGGAGTGGATCGCGCAGAACTATGCGGAGCGGCTCGAAATATGAAGGGAATCATTCTCGCCGGTGGTTCGGGAACCCGGCTGTACCCGGTCACGCATGTTGTTTCCAAGCAGCTTCTGCCGGTCTACAACAAGCCGATGATTTATTACCCGCTGAGCACGCTGATGCTCTCGGGCCTGCGCGACATACTCATCATCTCCACGCCGCAGGACACCAGTCGCTTTGCCGAGCTGCTCGGCAACGGCAACCGCTGGGGCATGAACATCAGCTATGCCGTGCAGCCCAGTCCGGATGGACTGGCGCAGGCGTTCCTCATCGGCCGCGACTTCATCTGCGGCGACACCAGCGCGCTCATTCTCGGCGACAACATTTTCTACGGGCAGGGATTCTCGCGCCAGCTTCAGGCGGCGGCCGCGCTCAAATCGGGCGCAACGGTGTTTGCCTATCCGGTTGAGGATCCGGAGCGTTATGGCGTGGTGGAGTTCGACGGCAGTGGCCGCGCAGTGAGCCTGGAAGAGAAGCCGAAGCAGCCGAAGTCGCGTTACGCTGTCACCGGCCTTTACTTCTACGATCGCGACGTGGTCAAACACGCAGAATCGCTCAAGCCCTCGCCGCGCGGCGAGCTTGAGATCACCGACCTGAACCGGCTTTATCTCGAAGCGAACAAGCTGAACGTCGAGATTCTGAGCCGCGGCATGGCCTGGCTCGATACCGGCACGCACGAGTCGCTGCTTGAAGCATCAACATTCGTGCACACCATCGAGCGCCGTCAGGGGCTCGACATCGCCTGTCCCGAGGAGATTGCCTACCGGCAGCGCTTCATCACCGCCGAGCAGCTTGAGGCGCTCGCGCAGCCCATCCGCAAGAGCGGCTACGGACAGTACCTGCTCGAAATCCTGCGCGATCCCTACCTTGCGCCCAAGACTGCCGAAAAATGACTGCCGAAAAATGAGACCCCAAAAATGAGACCCGCCAAATGAAGTTCGAAGAAACATCCCTGCCGGGCGTCGTGCTCATCACGCCCCGGATCTTCACCGACAACCGCGGCGCTTTTCAGGAGACGTTCAATCAGCGCGTGATGGCCGAGAACGGCCTGCCATCGGAGTGGGCGCAGGACAACTTTTCAGTTTCGAAGAAGAACGTCGTGCGCGGAATTCATTACCAGATCATTCAGCCGCAGGGTAAGCTGGTCCGCGTTACGCATGGAGCCGTGCTCGATGTGGCCGTCGATTTGCGCCGCAGCTCGCCGCACTTCGGCAACTATGTCGCTGTGGAATTGAGCAGCGACAACGGCCGTATGCTCTGGATTCCGCCCGGCTTCGGCCACGGATTCCAGGCGCTCAGCGACGTCGCCGGCTTCGCGTACAAGGTGACGGACTACTACTCGGCTGCTGGGGAGCGCACGGTGCTATGGAACGACCCTGAAATCGGAATCAAATGGCCGGTGAACCCAGAGGAAGCCATCCTGTCCGAAAAGGATGCACAAGGAAAGCTGCTGCGGGAAGCGGATGTGTTTGCGTAATCAACCGGTCGCAGTCAGGCCATCGCACGCGACACGGTGAAAAAGCGCGCAGCACTACGCTGCCAGATCCGCTCCCAAAAACGCGTGGCATCCCATCAAAATCAGCCGCGCCGCGAATGATATACTCACATGTCGGGTGCGTTGTTTAGGGCGCTATTTTTCTTCCCGTTGAGGTTCTTATGTCCGGCCACTCGAAATGGGCCACCATCAAGCACAAAAAGGGCGCGCTCGATGCCAAGCGCGGCAAGATTTTCACCCGCCTGATCAAGGAAATCACCATCGCGGCCAAGGGCGGCGGCGACCCGGATGGTAATCCACGGCTGCGCACGGCGATTCTGGCCGCCAAGGCCGAGAACATGCCGGCCGACAACATCAAGCGGGCCATCCAGCGCGGCACCGGCGAACTGGAAGGCGCCACCTACGAGGAGATCTCGTTTGAAGGCTACGGTCCCGGCGGTGTGGCCATCATCGTGGAAGTCCTTACCGATAACCGCAACCGCGCAGTGAGCGAAGTGCGCCACACCTTCTCAAAGAATGGCGGCAACCTGGGCGAATCCGGCTCGGTTAAGTTCATGTTCTCGAAGAAGGGCGTCATCACCGTTGAAAAGTCGTCTGCCGGCGAAGAGCAGTTGATGAACATCGTGCTCGAGCACGGCGGCGAAGACCTGAGCGATGAGGGAGACAACTGGGAGATCATCACTGAGCCCGGCTCCTACGAAGGCGTTCTTACTGCCGTGAAAGCGGCGAAGATCCCCACGGTGATGAGCGAGGTGACGATGATGCCTTCGACCTACACCAAGCTGGAAGGCGCGCCAGCCAGCCAGATGGTCCGCTTGCTCGAAGCGCTGGAAGATCTCGACGATGTGCAGAATGTTTATTCGAACTTCGATATGGACGCCGAACAGATGGAGCACGCGGCGGGCTGACGGCCGGATACATCGGTGTGAAAAGGCCGCCCGGTTCCGTGGCGGTCTTTTTTTGGAACAGCAGGCCTTTCCTCCTGAAGACAGTCCAAAAGAATTTTGAAACAAGAGATTGAAAAAGGAATCATGCTGAAACGAGCTGAGGGTTATTTCCTTCTCCTGCTTTTGATGATGGGAGCGACGGCGGCAGTAGCGCAGAGTGCTCCGGCGCCAACAACCCCCGATAATGCCAATCCACCGGAGCGGATTCGCCAGAACCAGAGCTGGGAATACGGCCCGTTTGTGAACTGGGGCAAGGGCGTAGGCGAGCGCTCGTCCTATGAATTTCTGTGGGCTGGCTTTCAACTGGGCAAGCCGCTTTCGCCGGTGGTGCGCGCAGGCTTTCTCAGTGGGCAATTTGAGCTTGCCGGCAACATCATGCCTCTGTGGCAGGCCTACACGCCGGCTCCGCATGAAGAGCCGTATACGTGCGTGAACTCAACAAACGGACAGCCAATTCCGTGCGAACTGAAGGTAGGCGGCGGAACGTTTCGCGGCGTAAGCCTTACGCCGGTGATTCTCCGTTGGAACTTCGATACGCATTCCCGACGTGTTCAGCCCTGGTTTCAGGGCGCGGGCGGGTTGATTTACACCACGCACAAATTTCCGCCTAACATTCTCAGCAATAACAATCCGGCGGTGGGACCAGTCGTCGACGGCGGCACCAGCGTGTGGAACTTTTCGCCCCAGGGCGGATTCGGCATTCACTACTTCACCAGCGCCAAGCGCTCGGTCGATTTGCAGGTGAGCGGCGTGCACATCTCGTCGGCCTCGCTCGGCGACCGCAACCCGGGCGTCAACGCCAGCGTTCAGGTGCAGGTGGGATATACGTTTTGGAGCAGGTAAGCCAGCCATGCGCGGCCCCCAAAAGGCATACCGGATGAAGGCGTTATGAACGGTCCGGTAGTGGAATGTGTCCCCAACTTCTCCGAGGGCATCGATGCCCGGCGGGTGGAGGCCATTATCGCCGCCATGCGGGTGGACGGCGTGCGCCTGCTGGACTGGGCGATGGACGCCGACCAAAACCGTTCCGTGGTCACTTTGGCAGGTGAGCCGGCTAGAGTGGTTGAGGCTGCGGTTCGCGGGGTGGGCAAAGCGGTGGAGTTGATCGACCTCACCCGCCAGCACGGCGAGCACCCGCGTATCGGCGCCGCTGACGTTATCCCTTTCGTCCCGGTCTCTGG
>JASIJW010000332.1:0-3068 GCA_030050035.1 Acidobacteriaceae bacterium
ATCTAAGCCCGACGCCGGCTGTCGAGAGCGCATCCGGTCTCGCGGAGAGAGCTCGCTCAGGTAGGTCCTCATGTCATACCAGTAATCAGGATCCCATCCCGGCGCTGGAATGCCGGTATCGAAATAATCGGTTCCCGAAAGATGCCACTTCCCCATGAACGCGCAGTGGATATCCCGATCATGCAGTCTTTGACCGATCGAATGCACAGTATCGCCCATCGGCATGCTGTTTCCCCACACGCCATTAGTATGAGGAAACAGTCCTGTCCAGATTGCGGAGCGAGCAGGCGCACAAACAGGCTGGCAGTTATAAGCCCGCGTGAAACGGACGCCCTGTTGAGCGAGGCGGTCGAGATTGGGCGTCTTCAAACCCGTTTGTCGGTTGCAGTTCAGCATGTCATTCCGAACGGATTCACCCAGAATGACAATTACCTGCCGCGGACTAGCGCCTGCGGGCTCTTCCAGTTGCCAAAGAGGCTTTGTGAATGCGTCTGTGCTGCCGGTCTGCTGTGAACTGCATGACTCGGCGGACGATCCACCACACAATCCTGACACCACCCCCGCAATGCCAGCCGATTTAATGAATTCTCTGCGATCCATAGACATTTCGCTACTCCGCGCCTTTAAACTGCTGTGACTCGAACCCGGGTGACCTCAGGAAAGCTGTCTTTCCTGACTGCAGATGACGCAGAGCCCTTCACCCTGTCCAGTGTCTTTCTTCTTCACTGGCTCAAAACATCGGGCAGGCCAAGCTCATTTTCCATTCCCGCCACGACCGGCAATCCCAAACACGCTCTTGATGGCCTTCAGAGACGCCAGTTTATGCAACTTATCCGGTTCCAAATAGCCTCCTTCGGTCCACTCGTTCCAGGCGTAGATCGTCACCACGCGCTGCCCCACCGGTAGTTGCTCGGCCCGTTGCCGCGCTTGTTCCAGCGCTGCCTTGAACCTCTTCGGCGAGTTATCCCACAGAACCGGTGTGTTGGGATATTTCTTCCCATTGTAGGGTTCCGTGGCTGGAACGCGGGGCGTGGGATCCCAGCCCTTGGTCACATTGGGAAAATAAGGAACCCCGTAATCGTCCTTGTGGGCGTCCCAATACTTGTAGTACGCATCGGCCTCCCATGTATAGTCGGTCTTGGGGAAATCCTTCAGTTCGATCTTGTGCACCCACACGTAGCTGGTCACGCTATCGACGCCGAGCATTTTATATACCTCCTTGGCGTTGGCGGGAATCTGATAGTCGATAACATTGAGATAGATGCCCTTTAAACCCGCCGCCACCGCCTTTGCGCGCAAGGCATCCAGAGCTTCCCTAGCCTGTTGCACTCCGCCCATTCCGTCGATGAAGGTCTGCAGTTGATAAATCGAAAAATAGCATCGGCCGTCGATGGTCCAATAGGAATCGCTGCTGAAGTAATCCTTGACGATATGATCGAGAAAACTGTCGAAGACCTCCCTGTTGATGGCGCCCGGGCTGCCTGGGCCGAGGTCCTGATTGGCCCACATCAGGGCGAACTTGACCCGCCTGCGGTTCGGCGCCTTCAGGTATCCCTCGTCCAACGCCTTTTCGAGAAACGGGCCTTTCGCCTCTCTACCGCTCCGCCAGTACCAGTCGAAAATAAAGGCATCTACGCCATGATCGGCCGCCGCATCGATTTTCTGAGCCATCACCGCGGGGTCCGCTTCGTCCTGGTAGCCCCACAGCGGAACAACCGGCTGAGGCTGTCCTGGGAAGCGGGGCTTGGCATTCTTCAACGCCTCCCATTCCCCGTGGGTTACTTTGGGCTGCGTTTCGTCGTGCCAATTCGGAAAGTAGTAGGCCGCCACTTGGACTCGCTGTTCCCCTGACGATTTCTCGCCTCCGTAAGCGTGGATAGAAAGCAACCCCAAGAACACAGCGCCGCAGATGCCAAGCCGATGGATCCGAGAGATCCCGGTCCTCTTTTGAAAGTGCGTTCCAACCCCTTGTGACTTCGTGCGCATCCTATACTCCTATTCTTCGAATCAAATTCAAATACTATGAATCATCCTCGCGGCTCGTGCTTTGGCCGCCTTCCTCTACATGAAGGCATGACTCTCATCTCCGAATTGCCACTTCAGGATTACAATCTTCCATGGCTCAACCGCCAATTTGATCGACCCGTCATCGAGCGGAACTATCTCCTCCTCGTCCGAAGGTAAGCCGGAAGAAATCATTCTCCATGGTCTCGCTGCTAGGCAGAGAGGTAGCCGCAGGCTTGGTCGATGCGGGTTGCAGGTAATAGCAGCGATATTTAACGGAAGGGACGTCCCGCGCGATGAAGTCGTGTTATCACTATGGAACTTTCGATCATGCTCCCGTCAGCCGGGTACCCTAGGTCTTCCACCGTGGCGAACCGCGGCGGAAGACCTGGGAAGTCCGGTGACGAAGACAGCCGGCTCCGCGTCAATTCAGCGTCAGGGATGCGGAATCGAAGTTGGCGTAAGCGCCTCCCGAATCGTTCCCCGAGCCCACGGCAAAGAACAGATCGCCGGTGCTATCCACTGTGCCTGTGCAGGTGTACTGGGTCCACGATGTCGCCGTGGAAGGCAGGTTTGCCTGGCAAAGCTGCGTGGTATACACGCCGTCGCCGACGTACATATATGCGTTGGTAGTGCCCGAGGTCTGAGCCCACACTGAGGCGGTAAAGGGCGTGCCATCCGTCAGGCCCGTGATCTCCTGGCCGACGGCGACGTTGAATGAGCTGCCGCTGGTCATTGAAACTTCGTAGGAATCACCGGTATATGGCGAGGAACTGGAAACACTAATGGCGCCGGTGGGACTGCCGTACTCGGTCCAGCCGCTCAGGCTGCCCGTCGCCCAGGTGGGATTAGTCAACTGATTGCTGCCGGCAGCAGGGACGTATGCGATGCTGGGTGCCCAGCTTACGACTGCGCCCGTGTCCCCGCTGCTCACATTTCCCACGCAGAAGAAGACAGTATCGCCCTGAGTGACCGAGAATGTGACGTCGGTCGAAACGCCCACCTGGTCGTTCGCCCCAAGCGTATAGTAGGATCCGCTTCCATTGCCCCACACCCAGGTTCCG
>JASIJW010000333.1:0-2526 GCA_030050035.1 Acidobacteriaceae bacterium
GTTCCTTTTCAATGGCCTTGCTGAGCCCGATGCAACCTGCAATCTCCGCGATGCGCATGTGAAATTGCATGTGGTAGGTGTGCACGGAGAACAGAAACACCGGATCCGCTTCGGACTGACCGGCGAAATACAGGTGATCGAGGTGCTCGGCGCTCTTTTTGAGCTGCTTTTTCTCCTCAGCGGTTATATTCGACGCGCACAGCCGGGCCGATTGTGCCTCCAGGGCTTCGCGGATCTCGTACGTGCCGCGTATATCCTCCTCGGTCGGAATCCGCACGCGCGTTCCGATGCGCGGCCGACTCTCGACCAGTCCCTCGGCCTCTAAGCGCTGCAATGCTTCGGTAATCGGAATAAAGCTCATGTTGAGCATCTCGGCCAGGTGCCGGCGAGAGAGGATATCTCCGATTTTGAAGGTGCCGCGAAGAATTTCATCGCGAATTTGCGTGTAGGCGGCGTTCGCCAGCGAGCCTCTTTTCGCTCGCAGCGCGGCCATCCCTCTATTTCCACCGACAGCAGGACGCCGCTGCTCGGCTGCTGTGGCCAATGCCGCTTCAGGCTTTGTAGGCATAGCTTTACCGGCTCGTTTTTTTCGTGCTCGCAGCATTTGACGCTCCTACCTCTTTTGCGTAGTATGACATATCAGTATGGCACAACTGGGAAAATATACCAACACGGGCTCATATTTGCCATGGAATTGAAAAATAAAAACTGCCTGATAACTGGGGGACTTAGCGGGATCGGCGCGGCAACTGCGATTTTGCTTGCCGAGCGCGGGGCGAATGTGGCAGTTGCGACACGGAACCCTCAGAATCCGCCGCTATACCAGATGAGGCACACTGTCGAAGGCCTGGGGCGAAAGTTTCTCTCCATTCAGGCGGATGTACGAATGGCGTCGGACTGTAGCCGGTGCATCGCTGAAACCCACGCCGCGATGGGTTCGCTGGACGTCCTCGTGCACGCGGCCGGCGGCCCAGTGCCAGGCAGCCTGACGGAGCTCTCAGACCAGGGCTGGCAAGACGCGTTCGACGTGCATGTGCATGCTGTTTTCCGGCTGTGCCAGGACGCAGTGCCGCTTATGAAAGGGCGTGGCGCGGGCGCCATCGTGCTCATTTCGTCAGCGGCGGGAATGCGCGGCTGTCTCGGCGCGCTGGGATACGGTGTGGTGAAAGGAGCACTTCCGCAGTTCACGCGGGGGCTGGCTCGCGAACTCGCGGATCACAATATCCGCGTCAACTGTGTTTCGCCGGGCGTGATTCGGACACCTTTTCAGGCCGTCCTGACCGAGCAGCAGGTCCGAAATAATATAGATAACAGGATTCCGCTGCACCGTGAAGGGAAACCCGAAAACGTAGCCTCCCTGATCGCTGAGCTGATCCAGAATGATTTCATCACTGGCGAAAACGTCGTGATCGACGGCGGGATGGCCATGCGAATGGTCTAGACGCGTCCCCGGAATGTCCAGATGGGGATTTTAACGGCCTAGGCCCACTGGCAGAGGTGCCGGGCCTCGTCCTATATTCCCTCGGGCGGCGATTCCTATCAGTTTGCATCCGCATCATGAAATGACGCTCACCATTCGGTGTATCTTCCTGATATGTTAGGACGGTGGGCGCTGAACGCCCATTATTCTTGTTTCAGTGGAGAGCCTGCCCGTGGCCGGCTCAGGCTGCAACCGAGAGCTCCGCCCCGGCGTCTGACTCCAATTGCGAAAACCCCCTGCCGCAGATCCCTGTACTCCACTCGTTCAGGTGTATGAGAGTGCAATCTTTTGTGAGTTTGCGCGTGAGCGAAAGAGCCGATACCTGTTCATCGATTTGACGTTAGTATCCGCTCGCCAGCAGGCGTCCACAAATCTCAGATCAGCCTCTAAAGCATTCCCAGGATGGATTCACGAACAACGTGTATTTGCTGACCAATGAAGTGGTCTGACCGCGGATTTCCTCATCATCACTGGCCAGCGCTTGGTCGAGTTATTGATCGCCGACAAGGCTATGATTCGGAGCAGTCATTCGGCATAGGGAGACCGCGATCGACGGGCCCAGCTGTGATTTGGCCACGCGCGCCGCAACCAAACCTTGTACGAACTGCGCATCGACTCGAACGATGCTTTGCGAGACTCGAAAGGTTGTACCGCTTCGCCGCGTGATATGAACAGTTCGGATACTGCTTGCAGTACTCGCCTCCCTTGCCTGCGCCCGCATTAACCGTCAGTTGCAGGGGTTATGGAAAGCCTGAATAAAAAATCTTTCTTTTTTCCGCTTGACAGCGCATGCATGCTTGATATATCACTATGTCGTCTCAAAAAATGGCTGCAGAAGCGCTGAAAAGTCGCCTGCCTCTTAGAGGCAAGCGACTGTTTTGAAAAGGGTGATTCGCGATTGTGATGTATCGAACGAGGCGACCACGAGCACCAGGCGGTTCGCACGCTGCCGGGTCTTTTTTTAACGAAGGGCTGAACCGCAGCCATGAAAACGATTTCAGGAGGCACTGCATGAGTAGTAAAACGTTGCGACAGATTTTGCCCCT
>JASIJW010000334.1:0-2619 GCA_030050035.1 Acidobacteriaceae bacterium
CGCGTCTAAGAGTGGTTCGCGTCAAGAGTCGTCGGCATTGCTGGCCACGCGGCCCAAACTAACCCGTAGAAAGGAGCTATCACACCATCCGGATAACCTCCGTGCCAGCCCGCTTGGTTCGAATTGGGATCACGCCCTTGATAGATGCGGACCAGCCACGTGCTCTGTCCGCGCGCAATAATCTGCCCTGGTTTGCGGGCCATAGTTCACCTCCGGCCCGCAATGGGGCACACAAGCGGCACACAGGGTGCCGTGGAGATCAGGTTTTATCGGGGTTGGAGAGGGGTGTTATTGATCGGCGTGTCAGAGCCGCGATCTGAGCGCTCGGGACTGCGATGGCGGGATCCAATTCCCGATTACTAATCGGCGCTCGAAGAGTGACTCGGCGATCTGGCCCAATCCGGATGCATCCTGTTGCTCTCGAGTCAACCCCTCCAAACTATGCTCGAAAGCGCCAGGAGATGATTCGGGCCGACGTTTGGCGGCCTGAAATCAACCAGGATTAAGTCCCTACCGGCCCTCTCGTGAACTAGATCCCGGAGAACTCCCGTTTTTCTCCGCGATGGTCGGAATTCAAAAGGGATCCGGGGAATTTAGGTTCAGAGAATTGGCTGGATTTCTCAGGTGTCACGCCGAATGGGAGAATTCTCTCGACGTCCTTTCCCCCTGGAAATGCTGAAATTTGCCCGGAATTTCAGGGGCGATCGGCGATTTGGAAAGAATTCTCTGAAATTAAGGACTCTATGGCGGTGTATGGAGTCCGGAGCGAACCCATCTCTACCGAACAAATTCCCGTTAACAGGGAAAAATACAGGGAAATTGTGGTTTCAGCGCCTTTTCAGGGTTGTCCATCTTGTGAGCGGCGGCTCGTATTTGCTGAATTCAGGAGAGCTGCGGGACTTCGGATTGCAAGCAACAAGGATTATGGAACAGGGAATTATTCGTGCGGAACAGGGAATTTCAATGGCAGTTGAGGTTCCATAACAGGGAAGCCTCGCTAACCAGACATTCCGTTCAGAGCAATGCTTCCGGCGTGGGTCTCCGCGCATCACGTGAAATCCTCGGCCTGGCTCAGCTCTCAGAGGAAGTCACTTCGACCGGAGTCTCTCGATCAGCCCTTCTCGACAGTATTCGACGCAGGATGGCCAGGCTCCTTACAGAAAACCCGAACCAGGAGGTAGAAAGATGAGTGGATGCCATCGCTTTCGGCCGCTGATTATTGTGTCGTCTTGCGCAACAACTTCTCGTCTTTCATCGAGCGCTCGTTCTATGAGCTGAGTCCGCAAGTGAATTTCATTCCAGGTCAATATAATATAGATCAGCTCGCGGCAACCCTCGATAAATGCCGAACAGGCATCAAAATCGCACTTGTGCTGATCGCAATTCTGGTCCCGATTGGGACGGGCTGTTCGCATTGCTGCTTACGAGCTTCTTCATGTCGTTGATGTATCCCACAATATTCGCACTCGGCATACGAGATCTCGGCGATCGCACCAAGGGAGACTCGCCGCTACTGGTCCTGGCCATCGTCGGTGGTGCGGTGTCTTCTCCGCTAATGGGGCATAGCCTATCAGGCCCGCAAAACGCATGGCGATCAGCATGACGGTTCCGTTGTTCCGATATGCCGTTGTCGCGAGTTTTGCCTCCTGGGGGGCGCGTACAACGCTCGAATCAATCCGCTCGGGGCGGCTGGTAAACGAGGTCCCGAGTGAATACAAATCTTAACGGTGAATCCGGATCGTGGGAATCGAGTTTTAAGCGCGTGGGGCGCAGGGCAGCTCTCATGCGAGGCGAATCCGGAATGCAGCGGCGATCTCTGCGGTAGGATCGTGCTCTGCCGGGAGATCGATCCGTAGGCTGGAGGCGGTTTGACGCCACCGAAGCTTGCGATCGGAACCGACCAGCTCAACATGATCGATCTTGCGCGGACTGGTGGAGGCCGAATAACCCAGCGCTTGGATGGCAATCTGACCCGCTGGCCAGCCGAGCACCAACGCGTACACGGTGCGGCCGTCTTTGCTGGCCGTGAAGCGGACGTCCCGGGCACCGAGGGCCTGGATGCTGTTGCCTTGGAAGGAGCCGCTTTTGATCGTGTCGGGCCCTTCACCGAAGACCTTCCACGGCCGTGTCGCGAAGATGGCCTCGCCGTTGACCTGAGTCCATGCGGTGATCTGATCCAGGATCGCAATCTCTTTGCTGTCGATCGTGCCGTCGGGCCGGCCGGGAATGTTCAAGACAAAGGTTCCGTTCTTGCTGACTGTATCGATGAGCCAATGGATTACGTCGCGCGGCGCCAGATAGCCTCCGAACTCCCCGGGCTGATCGAAGAGTTCGCGCTTGTAGTGCCAGTCCCCGATACAGGTCTCCGATTGCCAGGGATACGATGTGATGGATGCGTTGATGCCGCGTTCGCAATCGGCTACGACCGCCTTGAGCAGGCGATCGGGAACCTGCTTGACGTTGAGGACGGCCTCCATGCGGCCGCCGCGCGTCTTCAGGTTGTGATTGTAGTAATATGCGCCAATGTTCATGCCGCCCCAGCCGAGCGGCAGAAGTGAATTGTCGAAATAAAGCAGGTCGGGATCGTGCTGGTCGATGAGGTCGCGGGTACGATCGTAG
>JASIJW010000335.1:0-2944 GCA_030050035.1 Acidobacteriaceae bacterium
GTAGAGATCAGCGAACAGAAGACACCGTTGATTGATCCGGCGAATCGTGGCGCTCGAGCAAGCGTGCCGCTTCCGCGTCTGTGATCTTCATAAAGCTGCCGTGCTTGGCGTGCTCAGGCAGACTGGTCTCTGCGGTGATGTCCTGCCAGTGCTTCCAATCGGTGCTGGCTACGGCTTCGTAGCGGGCGCGCGGCGGACGGTAATGATCGTAAAAGACGATGTAACGATGGCCGACCTGGATGGCCGACGGGCCTTTTGACCAGCTTTCGTTGATGGGGCCGGAGATGTTGCTCCACGGACCCTCGAGCGTGGGTCCAGTGGCCACGCGCTCCTGATAAGTAAGCGGATCGTAGGTCTGTTGCTTGAAGATGAGCCGGTAGGGTCCGCGTTTGCCGTGAAAGATCGTCGCATCGATAGTTACGTAGCCGGGATCGAAGAAGACGGCGGGCCTTGAGAAGTTTTTCAAGTCCGGGGTGAGCGAGTACCAGATGCGGTTACCCTCAGTAGAGTCTTTCATCGAACTCGACCAGATGAGCAGCCATTGGTGTTTGCTCCCATCCCAATAAGTTTCCGGGGCCCATACGTTGTTGGTTGCGGGAAAGTCCGCCATGACAGGGATTTCGTCCTGCGCGGACCAGGTGAGGAGATCAGGCGACGAGGCATGACCGAGCGAGTTGCCGCGCCAGCCCCAGGTCCAGACCATCTGGAATCGCCCGTCGGGACCGCGAGTGAGGAAGACGTCGCGCATGATCTCGCCGCTTTGCGCGGGCACGACCCATGGCTGGCCGTTGTTGAGCGGCGTGTAGTGATAGCCGTCGCGGCTTCCGGTGGCGCCTGAAGATGGGCAAAACGAGAAAAGAGATTTTGTTTTCAACCTGAAATCGTGAATATCCTGCTCTCGGTAGCCTTCAAAAAACAATTTATGCCGCAAGATAGGCACGGAGAATTTTGACTGTTGGCACTGCGAACGACGAATCGATTTGAATTGGCGTTACAGCTCCGATTATGATCGCGGTGCAACATATTCAGCCTATGTACAGGAACTCGCGTTATCCTCTTGCGTTACGATTCGGCAGTCGCTGCGCGATCTGTATCGCGGTGCTCTTTGTATGTGCTGCCCTCCCGTCTCTGCCACAAGTCTCAAAGCGGCAGGTTAGCGCGTGGCGGGCAGGGATTCGCACCGCGCTCTTTATACCGACTCGTCTCCCCGCTCTCGATGAGCAAAGCTACGGGAGCTTTTCGCCGCTTGCGGGCGTGATTGCGGAGCGCGTTACCTACGCAAGCGAATACGGCTTGCGGGTTCCTGCTATCGTTTATCGCCCAGAAAAGATTACGCGAAAGCTTCCGGGCATTGTCGTGGTGAATGGGCACGGGGCCGACAAGTCAAGCTGGTACTCGTGGTACACGGGCGTGATTTATGCCAAGGCCGGCGCAGTTGTCCTCACTTACGACCCCATCGGCGAAGGTGAGCGCAACGACGATCACAAGGACGGAACCGGCGAGCATGATCGGCCGATCGATGTCACGGGCGTGCCGCAGCGGATGGGCGGCCAGATGATTGTGGACGTGATGCAGGCTGTTTCCTATCTCGACAGCCGGTCCGATGTGGATGCGCGTCGCATCGGCGTGATGGGGTTCTCGATGGGCTCGTTTGTGGTTTCGCTAGCGGGAGCGGTCGATCCGCGCATTCACGCCGTATTTCTTACCGGCGGCGGCGATCTCGACGGGCCGGGCGGCTATTGGGACGCGAGCAGGATGATTATGTGCCAGAGTGGTCCGTATCGCGCACTGGCCTTTCTTGGCGATCGGCCAGCGGTCCTGTTCACTCTGCAGGCGCGGCGGGGGCCTACGTTTATCTTCAATGGAACGAACGATACAGTTGTCGCGATTCCCGAACACGGTCCAGGGTTCTTTGAAGATCTGCGCAAGCGCGTCATTGCGCTGAACGGTTCTGACAAGAACGTATTTACGACTTACTTCGATCTGGGCGCGAGCCATCGCCCCGCCTGGGTTACGCCACGCGCCGCCGAATGGCTGGCACAGAATCTTCATTTTGCGAGCTGGAGCGCGCGCACCATACCAGCGCTGCCCACCGTTCGCATTGGTGATTGGGCGGCAAAAAACGATGTGTATCTGAACAAGAGCGCAAAGCGTTCAGATCGCGATGCAGGGCTGGTGGCCATCGATGTGGGTGTACCCAAGCTGACGCCGCAGCAACTTAGCGTGCTGCCGATGGCGGAGTGGGAGCAGAAAAAGGCGCAGTTTGTCTACAGCGCGTGGGCGCGCGACGCGATCGCCGATGCGACCACCCAGCATGGCGCCGTAACCGCCTCCCTGCCGACTCATTGAGTTGAGGCGGGGACCTCGCGCAACGATCAGAATTGATGCCGCCGGCTGCGCGGAAGTAGATGTTTTTGACATAATCCGCCACGCCCTGCACCAGCGTTCCGGAACAGCAGGGCCACTTCTGCGGGTAATAGGTTTTGCGGGCCTCTGCGTTATAGCCCGAGTAGTAAGGGTAGTCGTCGTCGGCGTCCGGTTCCTTGACTGCGAGGACGCCATTGAGGGCCACGCGCTCCAGACCGTCGCCGTAGCGTGCCTCGCCGGTCGCGCAGAGCAGATAGCGGGCCAGTTTGATCGCCGCGTAGCTTCCGCATGGAGTCTCAAAGTGATCTCCAGATGCGCTTTGCCCGCCGAACTGAGAGCGATGACGTGACTGTAGGCGTGCCGGCCGTAGGTGAGGCGGAAGTCGTCATCGTGCCGAAAGACGAACGGGCCATCGACGAATTTTTCGTCGAAATCGCCAGCCGTGCCCGTACCGGCGACTGCCCCTGACTGCGATTGCTTGCCGCAGGGAACGGGGTGCGCATACGAAAGGTAATACAGCCTATGTCATGATATTTACGCGCGCGCGATGCGCGAAGCACGTTCTCTTTGTGTACTT
>JASIJW010000336.1:0-2702 GCA_030050035.1 Acidobacteriaceae bacterium
CATCGTCGAATTTTCTCCTGCTCCAGCCGCAATGGCGTCGATGCTGCCGGCCTGCGGCGAATTTACCGCGTCGCTCCCGATCCATTCTTCGAATTGCCGGCGGACCTCGGACTCAACGGCTGGCCACGCGGTCCTCAGCAGCGACTCCTTTGGCTCAAGGAGCGAAAACGATCCGTCTGCTTCCGGCTTGTATTCCGGCCGCGCAAACAGATGCAGTTCCTCGCGCGCGCGCGTTCCAGCCACGTAGAGCAGCCGCCGCAGTTCCTGGGTTTCGCGCTCGCGGCGCACCCGGTCGACCCATGCTTTAGCTTTTCCTCGATCGGCGCCCTTCGGTGGAATGGGCGCGACCAGAAACTCCGTTACTTCATCTGATTCGTCCGGCTCCGCCAGACCGCGCTCGAGCCAGGAGAGCAGGTTACCGTGCGATTGCGGCACGCCTGCCTGCATTTCGGGAACGACAACCACTTCAAATTCCAGGCCCTTGGCCTTGTGAATGGTCATCAACTGCACGCCGCAGCGGCTATCGGCATTAGGGTCGGGTAACGCCGTCAGTTTATCCAGTGCCGCGGCGAGCGCAGTGTCGGAAACATCCTGTTCACCATCGGGCAGGCCATCCAGGCACTTCCATAAGAGATCAAGATTTGCGCGCGCCGCGGCGTCAACGCACGCCGCTCCGCCGAGCCGCAGCCACACCTGCTCGAGCCACGTGCCCAGCGCAGCCACCGGCCGCCCTGCCCGCATTGCAGCTGCCGCCGCCATTGCCTCCTGCACGCGCGCCACCGCTTCTCTTCCCTGCTCCGACAATAACCCCGGCCGCTCAGCCATCAACTCCGGCACGGGTCGAGCCTGCAACTCCGCGTCATCGGCGCTCACCAGCAGGTGCAGGTCAGCAAGCGAAAGACCGCACCACGGCGCGCGCAACACGCCCAGCCAGGCCACGCGATCATGCGGATTGACGAGGGCGCGCGCCAGCGCCAGCGCGTCAAGAACTTCGGGCCTGTCTTTGAGCGGCTCCAGTTCGACAGCGCGGAATGGAATGCCTGCTGTGCGCATTGCCTCCGCGATAGGTGCGAGAGCTTTTCGGACGCGTCCAAGCACGGCGATGCGGTAATTGCTTCCATTAGCGCGCGCCTCCCGTATGTGCTCGTCGTGCGCCTGGATTAGTTGCACGATCTTCTGCAACTGTGCGTCGAGCGCAGCATTTCGCGCTCGCACGCTTTCCTCTTGCCCCAAAGCACCTGCGCTGGCCGTACCACGACTGCTCCGTGGCATGAATGCCAAATGCATCTGCAGCCGCGGCGCATCATCATGCACCAACCGAGGACCCGCAGGATGCTGCGTCTTACGCGCCGCCTCCGCGCGAGCAAACTTCATGCCGCTTCCATCGTCCGCAGTGAAAGCCTGCTCAAATACATCGTTAAGCTTCTCTACCAGTTCCGCAGCGGTACGAAAGTTGGCGCTCAGGCGCACAGGATCGAACCGCAGCGGCTCATCGCCGGCAGCTTCAAGGCCGCTGTCGCGCACGCGCGGAAAAAGCTCGGCATCTGCATCGCGGAAGAAATAGATGGACTGCATTGGGTCGCCCACGACAAAGCACGTGCGGCCCTCGCGGTCCGGCCATGCCGCAATCAACGTGCTGAGCAACTGATGCTGCCTGCGGCTCGTATCCTGGAACTCGTCGACGAGCAGATGGCGAATGCCGTCGGCTATAGATAGCGCCGCTTCGCTAGGCGCGCCCTCTTCGGCCCTGAGCACCTGGGCTGCAATTTGCGCCACCTCAATGTAGTCCGTCGCAGCCGCCTCGGCAAAAACCACTTTCAGTTCTGCCGCGGCGCGGCGCAGCAGCACGAAACAGGCGCGGACGATCTCCCAGTCTTCGTCGGCGTAACGCGCTGGCGGCAGATCGGCGGCCGAAGCGAGCGCCTTTTGAAGTCCCGGCACGGAGCGCAGATCGGCTATCAGCAATCCAAAGCGCTTCTTGGCGACGCGGCCCGCATCCGTTGCCGGAAAACCGTTCGTTGTATTCAAGCCCTTTTCCGAGCGCCATTCCTGCTTTTGCGTTTGCAGGAAATTCGCCAGGCATGCGCACGCCTGGCGCGCCTCTTCAAGCTGTTCAACGGTATCGAATGGCGCAACAGGAAACTCAGCCATCTCCGCCAGCTCGCCGTGAAGCGCGCGGGCAGTCTGCTCACACGCGAACCGCGCCAGCTCCAGCGCTTCGGCGCGGGCATGCGGCACGCAATCCAACAACTCGCTCAACTCTAAAAGTTGCTTGCGCACGGCACGCGCAAACGGCTGCTCCAGCCGCGCGCGAAGCGCTTCCCAGCCAGGCTCTCGATCGAAAACAAAATCATGCATCCAGCGGTCGCGCTGCTCCAACATCTCTACGAGCAGGTCTTCCATTTCGCGCCAGCCGTTGTCGCGCCACAGCAGCAGAGACTCGATGGCCTGTTGCAGCTCCGGATCGGTCGTGTCGACCGCTCGATCTATCTGCTCTAGCGTTCGCCGCGCCGCGCGCCGGTAGAGCTGCTTTGGGTCTTCAAAGATGTCGAGCGCACCGCCAAGGCCGGAGAGCAGCGGCTGTTGGACAGCGATCTCGCGGCAGAAGGCGTCAATGGTTGTGATGCGGAGTTGCACGGGCAGCTCAACCAGGTTCCAGCCGCGCGCACATGAACGCTCAAGAGCGCGCGCCACCAGCGCTT
>JASIJW010000337.1:0-3644 GCA_030050035.1 Acidobacteriaceae bacterium
AATCGATGCACGCATTCTCAAACAGCGCCTGGAATGCCATCCGAAATCCCCATTTGGGGGGATAGTTCCAGCCACCCTCGGCCGATACCACAGTGTTGGGGTAATCATAGAGCGTAACAATCTGAGAGGGTCCGCTGTAATCGAAAACTGCGCGCGAGTGCACGGCACAAGGCGGACCCAATAGCGCAAGTACAAAGTCGGTATCGTGAATGTGCAGGTCTAGTGCAGCGCCGCCGGAACGCCGTTCGTCGTTGGCCCAATCGTCGACTGTGTAGTTGGGGCGCGAGGCCTGACGGGTCAACGAAAGACGCAGTAGCCGTCCACCGCGACCTTCGCGAACATATCGCCGCAACGCCTGGTATTCCGGCCAAAAACGAATGCAGTGACCGACTTGCGTCATTACTCCAGCTGTCCGCGCCGCTGCGATGATCCGATCGGCTGCGGCAAGAGTCGGCGCCAGAGGTTTTTCGCAGAAGAGGTGGCGTCCGCTCTCAAGGGCGATCAGAGCATCCGTTTCATGGGAATCCAGCGGGGTGCAAAGATCGACCATCTGTGTTTCTGGTCGAGCGGACAAAAGTTCCGGTAGCGTTTCATACACGGGAATGTCTAAGTCAAGCCTCTGCAGCTTTGCCCGCGCGCTGTCAGTCCGCGGATCGGCAACGCCGACCAGCCGTGCGCCGGCGAGTTGTGTGTATATTTGTGCGTGCATGGAGCCCATAAAACCAAAGCCGACAAGAGCGATATTGAGAGAAGTCATGGCGGGATCTTGATCTGACTGCAAAGTAACAAATGCGTGCTGCGCTCCATTTGCAAAAGCGCCTCATTTTTTGTTTTTACCGGCTGTTCGCATAAGGCGTTTTTCCTGGTGTTTGGGCGGTTTTGCAATTATCTTGAAGACTAGTTCAAAGCTGAAGACCATATGCCGCTCCGACTTCAATCCCTGGTTCGCGCTGTAGGCATCCCTCGGAGCTACTTCCACGGCCGGACACACGCGGGGGGGTGCGTTCCCAACAATATACTTCTGTTTCGGCGGACAACGGGCGCCGATCTTCGACGCGCGACGTTTGAATTACGCCCGCACCATCGTTTTGTATTGATCTTCAATCTGGCGACGGTGGGTGTCGTGCGCATCGATCAGGCAGAAGTGGAATTGCGGCCAGGTGAAGGCATTCTCATCCCGCCTTATCAATTCCATGCTTTTCCTAAAACTCAACGGGAAGCGATTCTTTGGCTCATTGTCACTTTTGAGTGCGACCGCCCAGCAACATTTGAGCAGTTTCGCGGCAAAGTCTTTCGGTTTGGTGCCGCGATCCGGCGGCGGCTGGTTTCGTTGTTGGAACAATATCTCGCTGGCGAGGAAGAGACCTTCAACCAGATCTTAGCTTTTGAACTAGGTTCCCTGCTGGCGCAACTGCAGCCACTGGTTCGCAAGTCTCAGGCTTCGCCTTCGGTTACGGATCGGCGCGCCCGTCAACTCCTGGACGATATTGAAGGCTATTTACGCCTGTCACGAACTGCGGCTATTAGCGTTGACGACATCGCAAAGCACCTGCACATTTCCGAAAGCCGGCTGCGCGATCGCTTTCGGGCTGCCTTCGGGTCCAGCCTGGGGACTTACCTACGAAATTACCGGCTGCACCTTGCCATCGACTACTTGCGCGACACACGACGCAACTTCACAGAGATCGCGAGCGATCTCTGTTTTCCAGATTCAGCTACGTTTACCCGATTCGTTCGCCGCCAGACAGGGTATACGCCCACTGAGTTCCGGCGCCGACTGATCAACTACCGTCGCCAAAACCCGGTGACATCACGCGCGGCGTCGCACGCGGCATCGACAAGTCGCTAGCTATGACCCGCCCTGCGGAGATCTGCAAGTGCTCGCCGCATCCTTTCAACAATCTCCGGATGGAGCTTTGCCACATTATTTGTTTCCCCCGGGTCAGACTCCAAATCGTAAAGCTCCAGTGGAGCAGTCGGATAGTCTACCGCCCCTGGCATAAACAATTGCTCACGCCTTCTGCGCTGCGCAATCACCCGCGGGTCAGTAATTTTCGGGGGCGGAGGAGGTGGATGGGCTCCGGGCCGTTGGCTGCGGTCGATAAGCTTCCAATTGCCATCGCGGATCGCAAGGACCTCCGCCTCTTCTACCAGGATCTGGCGCCCTTTAGTTGTCTGACCAAGCAAAGCCGGTAATTCGTTCAGGCTATCTGGAGCTCCTCCTCCTGGCACGGGCTCATTCGCCAGCTCAGCAAGGCTCCGGAAAAGATCCAGTTGGCTGACGAGGGCATCCGACACGCCGGGCTTTATCTGGCCGCGCCAGTGTGTGATAAATGGGATCCTTGTGCCGCCCTCGTAGATGGAATACTTTCCGCCACGGAAGTGGCCTGCTGGTTTATGTGCGCCCAGGAGCTGTATGGAATTGTCATCGTAGCCATCATTTACGACCGGACCATTGTCGGAAGTAAACACGACAAGTGTATTGTCTGCCACGCCGCAGTCCAAGAGAGTTTGAAGGACGCGCCCGACGCTCCAATCCAATTGTGTAATTGCATCGCATCGAATACCACATTGGCTCTTGCCAGCGAACTGATCGGCGGGCGCGTGGGGAACATGGATATCGCTCGGAGCGAAGTAGAGCATGAAGGGAACATCTTTATTCTTTTCTATAAACTCACAGGCCTTTCCGGTGAAGGTCGCAGCCATGGTTTCGTCATTCCATCGTGCCGCTGTACCTCCTGTCATATAGCCAATCCGGCTGATCCCGTCCACAATCGTGCCATCGTGTCCCTCGCTCAGCTTCATTTTCAGCAGTTCGGGATCGTCAGCTCCAGTCGGATCGGTGTAGTCGTTTCCAATTTTCTGACTGTAGGAGACGTGGATCGGGTCCTTTGGGTCGAGGTTTACAACTCGATGATTGTGAATATAGACAGTCGGTACACGATCCGCAGTCGCCGCGAAGAAGAATGCATCATCAAACCCTAACTCGCATGGTCCGGGCTTGATCTCGCCATTCCAATCGATTGTTCCATTCCCGAGCCCAATATGCCATTTCCCCACGAGTCCTGTCGTGTAACCTGCGGACTTCAATACGCTGGCAATCGTAGCTTGCCCGGGATAAATCAGAGACGTTGCGTCGCCTGGAAGAATTTCCACCCCGTCCTTTCGCCATGCATAGCATCCCGTCAACATTGCGTATCTGGAAGGTGTACACGTAGCTGCGCAACAGTGTGCATCCGTAAACTGTAATCCGCTTTTTGCCAGCCCATCAATATGCGGCGTGTCCACATTTATTCCGCCGTAACAGGTCAAATCGCCATAGCCGACATCGTCAGACATTATGATTATGATATTGGGTCGGAAATTGCCGAGTGGACTCGATAGGGCGCGTTTACCGCCTGCCGCAATCGCGGCACCGACCAACCCGCATTGAGCCAGAAACTTCCGACGGTCTATCACAGGCTCTCGCATCGACGCTCCGCAGTCAGTTCTTAAGTACTCATTGAGAGGGCAGGCCCTAATAACGGAAAGTCCTTGACTTCCCGCTGTCGCTACGCCTCTTCACTTCGCTACCAGCAATATCGGGACAGCCCCGATTGTCACCGCTGCCTGATGCGAATGGAGAGTGTTATTGATGTCATACC
>JASIJW010000045.1:0-4567 GCA_030050035.1 Acidobacteriaceae bacterium
AGGAGCGAATTCGGCGTCGACTGGGTGTTGGTGGCGCTGCCGCAGATGCGCGGGCTCCGCTGTCGATGGCATAACGATCTTCTTGCCGTATGCGAAATTCCCTAGCCCATACAACTTCCGCGCTTTGCAGCAGGCGGCTGCATCCGCGAGAATGAATTGAATCCATCTCACCCGGCGTGGAGACCGGTTTTGCTCAACGTTACCCAGCGACTGATTCTCGGCTGCGTGCTGATGGCCTGCCTTACGACGGGGCTGGCTTTGGCGGTTCGTCCGGCGCTGGCTGCAGAAGGTCACGCCAGGCTGGCGTACGTCTGTATCGTGCTGGCCGTGCTGCTGGCCGCCATTACGGCTATTGCCGTGCTGCGTCCGCTGCGGCGGCTGGCGCGCGACGCGCAACGCATCGCGCAGGGCAACCTGGAGCATCGCGTGGAGTGGACCGGCCGCGACAGCTTTGGCGTAGTGGCCAGCGAGATGAGCCGAATCGCGGTGCGGCTGCGCGAGCTGCGCGACACCGAGGCCGGCCGGCGACAGATGGAATTCCAACTTTCGGACGCCGTGCTGCAGTCCATCTTTGAGCCCATCATCGTTACCGACAGCAAGGGCCACGTACTGAAGATCAACCAGGCAGCCAAGGAGCTGCTGGGCGAGGCAGCCGACGATCGCATGGCGCTCGCGAATACGCCAGGCGGCGAAAAGATTCTTCATTCCATCCGCGACGCCGTCTCCATGCAGAAGCCCGTGGCCGCCGAGGGCGAAGCCTCGATGCTGCCCATGCGCATCGGCCAGCAGGAGCGCAGCTACCGGCTGCGCACTACGCCCATGCGCGACGCCGAAGGCCGCCTGCTGGGCGCTGTAACCACGCTCGAAGACGTGACCTCGCTGCAGGACACCGACCGCTTCAAGTCGCAATTTATTTCCGTGGCCAGCCGCAAGCTGCGCGACCCGCTGCTGCAGGTGCGGCGCGGCATCTACGCGCTCAACCAGGGCTTCAGCGGCGAGCTGCGCCCGTTGCAGGCCGAGCTTTTGGCCGGCGTGAGCAACGAGGCTGAGCGGTTGAACGACCTGATGACGGACTTGATCGAAGTGGCCGAGCTCGATGTAGGCAAGCGCGAATTCAAGCTGGAACGGCTGCGCCCCCTGGAATCGCTCACCGAGGCGCGCAACCGGTTTGTGGACGAGGCCGCGGCCAAAGGTGTGCGCATGGAGGTAATGGCCTACGCCGACCTGGCTCCGGTATACGCCGACCGGCGAGCGTTGCGCTCGATCCTCGACAACCTGATCGCAAACGCGCTGCGCTACACGCCGACCGACGGTGAGATTCTGCTGGCCGCGGAGGAGATCAAGAACTTTGTGCAGTTCACGGTGCGCGACACCGGCCGCGGCATTGAAGCCGAGCGGCTGGGCAAGATCTTCGACCGTTTCAATCCGTTCTCAGAAAAAGGTTCCGGTCTGGGCCTTGCGCTGGTGCGCCGGTTGTTGGAGTCGCTGGGCGGCCAGATCGCCGTCGAAAGCAGGCTAGGACACGGCACCACATTCCGCTTTACCCTGCCGCTAGCTGTGGCAGAGCAGGCACGTCATCCGGTAGAGGTGGGCTGAGCGATGGCCGAAATCATTCTGGAGAAAAGACCGGAGCCGGCCAGGCTGAAGGTCTACATCGGCGCGGCGCCGGGTGTAGGTAAGACCTACCTGATGCTGAATGACGCGCACCTGATGCGCGAGCAAGGCATCGACGTGGTCATCGGCCTGGTGGAGCCGCACGGCCGCAAGGAGACCGAGGCTCAGATCCGCGAACTTGAAATCGTTCCGCAGAAGACGATTCCCTACCGCAACGTCAACCTCAAGGAGATGGACGTCGACGCCATTCTCGCGCGGCATCCGGACACGGTGATCGTCGACGAGCTGGCGCACACGAATGTCCCCGGCAGCAAAAACCGGAAGCGGTATGAAGACGTTTTAGAACTGCTCGATGCCGGCATCAACGTGATGACAGCCGTCAATATTCAGCACCTTGAGACGCTCAATGATGCTGTGAGCCGCTCGGCAAACACGACGATCCGCGAGACCGTGCCCGACAGCTTCCTGAAGCGTGCCGATGAGGTCGTGAACGTCGACATTACGGTGGAAGAGCTGCGCGGCCGGCTCAAGCAGGGCAAGATTTACGCGGCGGAAAAGGTGGAGCAGTCGCTGGCGAATTTTTTCCGCAAGGGCAACCTGAACATGCTGCGCGAGCTCTCCCTGCGCACCACCGCCGAGCAGGTGAGCAACCGCGCAGCCGAGTACCGGCGCACACAGGGCCTGGAACAGGCGCCGATGCCCGAGAAGGTGATGGTTTGCCTGAGCACGCGTCCCGGCACCGAGCGGCTGCTGCGTGTGGGCGCGCGCATCGCGGGGCGGCTGGCCACCAATTGGTACGCCGTATATGTCACTCCGCCCGACGACAAGGGGCACGGCGACCCTGAGGCCCATCAGCGCCTCGAAGAATACATGCGCATGGCGCGCGATCTGGGGGCAAAGGTTGTTAATCTCACCGACCGCAACGTCTCCGACGCGCTCATCCGTTTTGCGCAGCAGGAAAACATCTCGCACGTGGTCTTCGGCCAGTCGGTTCGCTCGCGCTGGGACATTCTGCTGCGCGGCTCGGTGCTCAACCGCTTCCTCTCGGAAGTGCGCGACGTGACGGTGCAAGTGGTCCCGATGCACAAGATTGCGCGGCGGGTGTGAGGCCGGAAGCAAGGGAATAACTCGGGTGTAAGCGAGCGCCCCAAGTTGAGTCAGGACTTTACCAGGAGGCTGGCAAGCTGTTTGGCCTGCCAGCTCAAAAGCAGCGCAGCGGTAAGCCTGGCAGTAGCTTTTCTTAAAGTTTCTGGCGTTCAGGAACTGTGGAGCGCAGACATTCCAGCCTCGCGAGCAGATGCTTCTGTACCTCGGCGTGCTCCGGCATGCCGTACAGGTTCTTGCTTTCCTTAGGGTCATTCTGCAGGTCGTACATTTCGTACTCCTGCGGTTCCAGGGTGTATTGAATCAGTTTGTACTTTTCCGTGCGAATGCCGCGGCAGGGTGGAGCAGTTTCCGGATTGGGCCACTCATAGTATTCGTAGTACCACTCCTTGCGGAAATTCCGGTCGTCAGCCTTGGCCAGAGGCAACAGGCTTTTGCCTTGCATTTTCTGCGGAATCGGTAGACCGGCCAGATCCAGAAACGTCGGCGCCAAGTCGATATCCAACGTCATCTGCTCACGCACGGTGCCCGCGGGAATGCGCTTTGGGTAGCGGATCATCAGCGGCACGCGGATGGAAGGCTCATGCATCAGCCGTTTGTCGAACATGCGCCACTCGCCGAGGAAAAATCCATGGTCGGAAGTGTGGACGATTGCCGTCTCGTCGAGAAGATCCTTCTTTTCGAGGTAATCCAGAACGCGTCCGATGTTCTCATCCACGGCAACCAAGCCGGCGTAGTAGTCCTTCATCATGCCCTCCAGCGAACCACAAGCTGGATGTGAAGGAGTAGTTCCAATCTTATTCATTGCGTTCACAACACCCTTGGGCTTGCCGGGATAGCCTTTTAAATCGTCGTCGAAGGAATCCGGCTTGGGTGTCGTGACACCACGATAAAGATCCAAATGTCTTCGCGGCCGGAAGAACGGCTCGTGCGGCGCCACAAACCACACCAGCAAGCAGAAGGGCTTGTCGCCGCGGTCTTCGTCCAACCATGCTAACGCCCGGTCTGTCGCAAGGTCGTCGGGATAGAAGCTGAAATACTGTTTCTCCGGCCCGACTTTCCCGTTGCGGCCCTCCTTAAAGAAAGGATTGGCATAGTCATTAGCAGGGGCGTTATGGCCAAAGTAATAATCCCAGTTGCGCTCTTCCAGGCCATTATGCGCATGCACCTTGCCGACGATGGCAATTTCATAGCCGGCTTCGCGCAAGAGATCGGTAAAGAGCGGAATATCGGCGGGCAACGGCACGTTCATGTGCTGATTGGAAAGCGCTCCAGTGGAGCGCGAATACATGCCGGTCAGCAATTCAGCCCGCGCCGGAGCACAGAGCGCATTTGTACAGAAGGCGTTTTCGAAGCGCAATCCCTCCCGCCCGATGCGATCGTGGTTAGGCGTCTTGAGAATAGGATTTCCCGCAATAGAAAGGGCATCGGCGCGCTGCCCTTCTCCCAGGAAGAAAACCAGGTTGGGCCGTTTCGTGTTTGTCTCCGCGGCCAGAGAAGAAGGTACGATCGATGTGGTCAGAGCGGCTCCGGCGACTGCCAGCGAACCCTGCAAAAAGTCGCGCCGCGTCGCTCCTCCATGCTCGGAGTTGTGGAGCGGGGCATCATCGTGCTTCATATCTATTCTTCTCCTCAGGCTGCTAATTCTCGGTTGGTGCTCTCACCTATGAGCGGATGGAACTCTCTTGGTTAACGCACCGCTCGGTGGAATGAAGATGGCGTGAGTGGCAGTCTCAATTCGTTACGAACATAGCGAGGCGCCGCGAAGTTCGCTGGATCCTGCTATACCTTGGCAATGCTTGTGCGTTACGGGGTGCTAGGGATGCCAGCGTGAAGAAACTCCTTGTAT
>JASIJW010000338.1:0-25047 GCA_030050035.1 Acidobacteriaceae bacterium
CTCCTGGGCCTGCGCGCAACCGGAGCCACGCTCGGCTGGGGATTCCAGTTCCAGTCGCCGGTCTTTCTCATGCTCATGGCCGCGCTGCTGTTCTTCCTCGGCCTGTCGCTTGCGGGGCAGTTCGATATCGGCCTCACGCTCACCGGCACGGGCCAGTCGCTGGCAGCAAAGCAGGGCTACGCGGGCAGCTTCATTACCGGCGTGCTGGCCGTGGTGGTGGCCACGCCGTGTGCAGCGCCGTTCATGGGCGCGGCCATTGGCTACGCGCTCGCGCAGCCGGCCGCTATCACATTTGCCGTCTTTACCGCGCTCGCGTTCGGCCTCGCCGCGCCGTATCTCGCGCTCACGCTCAGGCCCGCGTGGACGCGCATCTTGCCCAAGCCCGGCGCCTGGATGGAGATCCTTAAGCAGGCTGTCTCGCTGTTCCTCTTCGGCACGGTCATCTGGCTTGCGTGGGTAGTGGCGCAAGCCTATGGCGCAAACCTGCTGCTCGCACTGCTCTCCGTCTTCCTTTTGCTCGCCATCGCTGGATGGTTCCTCGGCCGCTGGCCCGCGAAGCGCTGGGCCGCCACAGTTGCCGCGCTCATCCTGATCGCCGCAGTCATCGGCAGCTTCGCCGCGCCCGCCAGGCTGGCCGAAACGCCCGCGACTTCAACGCAAAATACGGCGCAGAACGGAGCCGGTCAGCAGTGGCTACCCTGGTCGGCCGACGCAGTGCAGAAATCCCTCGCCGCCGGCCAGCCGGTCTTCGTCGATTTCACCGCGAGCTGGTGCCTGAGCTGCCAGGTGAACGAGCGCGTAGCCCTCACTCAGCCTGAGGTACAGCAGGCCTTCCAAAATCACAACGTGCTTCTGCTCAAGGCCGACTGGACGCGCGAAGACCCCGCCATTACGCAGGCGCTCACCACGCTTGGCCGCAGCGGCGTACCCGTCTATGCGCTCTACATTCCGGGAGAACAGAACCCACAGCTCCTGCCGCAGGTGCTTACGCCGGGTCTGGTCACAGAGGCGCTTGCCACGCTGCCGGAAGCCCATCCCGTACAGCAGGGAAACTAGCCCTCCCGCAGTCGCCGTTAATTCACCACTTCGCGCAGCGCCGCTGCAGCGGTTTTGGTTTCAGCCAGCATCTCTCCCATGAGTACGCCCATGACAAGACTGAACCCGAGCGTTTCAACGAAATGGCTGTGGGCAACGGTCGGCGGCATGAGGGGATTGGGCAGCAGGAGAGCGGTTGTCCATGCGCTGAGAAAGAACGCGAGAGTCACCGCGCTCTGCCAGCGTGACCCGCGGAGCATGCGAACAAGGGGAAAAGCGAACGCCAGATAGAGCAGGCCGCGAAAGGCCGTAAGCGGATAGATCCACGGCGCGTGCAGCCAGTTGCCCTTTAATGCATCCAGGAAAGATGCATATTCCGGACCGCCATAGTACAGCCGCAACGCCGGGTTTCTCCACGCGACAAAATAGCCGAACAACATGTAGAAGAACACGAACGCCACAACGATGACGGCGGTTTTCCAAAGCGCGGCCGGAATGCCAGGCCAGGGCGGCGTCTCGGGCGCCGATTGCTCTGTTCTCCACTTTCCGAGGATGAGTACGGATAGCGGCGCGCAAAGCGCCGCGGTGATCGCACTTTGGAGCAGCCAGTCGCGAATCAACTCTGGAAAAACCTTACCGCTCAAAAACGCCTCCGCGTCCACGGCATTCACAACGCAGGATAATCCGTAGACGGCCGCGAACATTGCAAGTGAGAGCTTCCACCCGGACCAGCGGGATCGCAGAATCATCAGCGAAATGGCGGCTCCGGCGCAGAGGCAATAGATGCAAAATGGGACGAAAATGCCGGGCGGGGGCTGGACTGTAGCGCGACTCGGAACAGGATTCGACTGCGTCACCGCACTAGCCGAAGATGCGGACGAGGATGCCGGAGTATTCTGCCCGAGCCGGTTCATCCCCGACGTCAACGTCCCTGCGATCAGGCAAAGAGAGAAGAGTAAACAGACGGCCAGGACCCGAGTACCGGTAGAGACAATCTGAGATATCTTCATCGCATCCTCCTCACAGTCCGTAATTACTGAATTCCGGATGATTTTGTTCCCGAAGTCACTGCCGCTCAGTTTTTTTCCTCTCCGGGGAGCGCCGACGACAGGCGCAGTTGAAAAACCACGCCCTCCGAAACCGCTCTCAGTTGGCGAGTCTTAATGAAACTACCGGTCACCTTTCCCCGTCGAACACTGCAAGAGATCCTTTCGGCCCGTCGAATTCTCTCTTAGAATTCCTATCGAGGAGGTCGATCCCCATGAAAACTCTCGTCCGCCTAGCCACCGCCGCGGCCGTCGCGGCCGCCATGCTGCCCTTTGCCGCCGCCCAGGCGCGCGTGGGCGAGCCGGCGCCGAACTTCACGGCAACCGACTCCCACGGCCAGACCCAAACCCTCTCCAATTTCCACGGGAAGTTTGTCGTGCTCGAGTGGCACAATAACGGCTGCCCGTACACCAAAAAGCACTACGAATCCGGCAACATGCAGTCGCTGCAGCGGGAGTGGACCGCGAAAGGCGTCGTCTGGTTCACCGTCATCTCCTCTGCGCCCGGCGAGCAGGGCTATATGACTTCGCCCGAGGAAAACCAGTACCTCGTGAAGATGCGCGCCGACCCGACCGCCGTTCTGATGGACCCCGAGGGTAAGATCGGCCATCTCTACGACGCCAAGACCACGCCGCAGATGATCGTCATCGACCCCAGTGGCAAGATCATCTACGACGGCGCCATCGACAATCGGCCCACGCCGGATGAAAGCGACATCAAAGGCGCAGACAATTACGTAACCGACGCGCTGACCACAGCCATGGCCGGCAAGCCGGTGGCCGTAAACCACACACGGCCGTATGGGTGTTCGGTGAAGTACGCGGATTGAGAAGCAGGGACTGAGGGACTAGAAAAATCTCCGTGCCCCATCCTTCGCACGGCTTTATCGTGCATGGGATGGGAACCACGCAGCTATCACCGCTTCAACCGCAACAGCGCCCCGCGGTCGATCACATTCCCATCTTCGATCAGGGTCCAGATGTTGCGTGCGTTCCAGACGTTGACCGTCGGGTCGCCGTCGACGACGAGGATATCGGCGCGCCGGCCGGGCGCGATCTGGCCGAGTTCGGTCCAGCCGAACTGCAGCGCATAATTATTCGTCGCCGCGGCCAGCGCCTCGCGCGGAGACAGCCCCAGCCGCACCAGCAGCTCCAGCTCCGTATGCAGCGAGATCCCCGGCATCGTCCCCATCGCGTCCGCGCCGGACCCGGCCAGGTAATGTGGAAACGCGGCGAAGATTGTCTCGTTCACGCGCCAAAGCCGCAGCGCCGCCAGGTCGGCTTTTTTCTGTTGATCAGCTTCCATCCAGCGCTGCCCTGAGGCTGGCAGGTGCCGTGTCCACGCCGGCAGCGGATAGGGCATCTCGCCGGTCGCAGGATTCGTCGGCCGGAACATGCGCGCGGGATCGAGCAGCGAAGCTGCGGGTTCTTTCCACAGGTTGCGATGCCCTGGCAGCTCCACGTAATACAGGCTGAAGGTGGGCAGTAGCGCCACGTGGTGCGTGGCCAAAAAATGCGCGTACTCGCGCAGACGCTGATCCGTCGGCGGAACGCGCGCCGAATAGTCGTAAGCCGTCGCAGCCGGCGGGCCATAAGGATCATCCACCAGCGGCCCCTGCAACTCGTCGGGAATCGCGCCCAGGATGTAGTGGTCCATGTGGACCAGCCCATCGACGCCGGCTTCAACGCCCACGCGATAAGGCGTCGCCACAAAGTCTCCGTAAGTTACCAGGTGCATCTCGTGCGCGCGAGAAATGATCCACTGCGCGTTGGCCGCCGTTACGCCCGGCCCAATCAGCGCCACCCTGGTGCCCATCTGCGCCATATCGGCAAGTTGCTGCGCGCTGTCTTCGGGGCTCAGCTCAACGGGCCGCACGCCCTCGCGCAGCTTGCCCACCCATTCCGGCCGGCGCGCCAGCAGGCTCCAGTTGTCGGTTGTGCCCACTGAGTCGATCGGATACAAATGCGGGCTGGGATGCGCGCTGAAGTCGATGTAGCCATGCTTCTCATCGGCTCGCGCCACCACCGTCGTCACGCCCATGTACAGGTTGGCATTGGCCTGCGCTTGCGAGTTCATGCCCGCATAGCCGTCCACCAGGCCGGGAATCAAAAACCTCCCCGTGCAGTCGATCACCTGTGCACCCTTGGGAACGGTCACAGCTCCGGCCGGGCCCACATCCGTAATGCGGCCGTCCTGGATGATCACCACGGCATTTGTCAGATCGCGCGCCGAGTCGCCCCAGTTCGTTACGTCAATCACCGTGCCGCCGGTAAGCGCCAGCGCGGGCGGGGCAGGTTCGGCGCCCTGCTGATTTGCCTGCGACCTCGCCCCATTCATAACTGCCGCTGAGGCCGCCGCCGAACCAGACACCGGGGACAGCAGCGCCATGGCAAGAGCACCGGCAAGCGCAATGGGGCCACGCAATCGGACTCGCATACTAAAGGGGTCTGTTGAAGATTGTCGCACGGTGGTCGGCGGCGCTCTCACTGCGCAGGCTGGGCCTGTCCGGTTGCCGGAGCCGGCGCGGGCTGGGGATGAGTTTCCTTGACCACCATCATCGACGCGGGCTGCCGGCCAGCCTTTACGAGCGTGCCTTTTGCGTTGAACACCAGCATCCACTCCATGGGCCGCGGCCGTACGCTCGCGTCCGTCATTCGAAGAATAGCGCCACCCGCGTTCGGGTAGCTCAGCTCAGCTGAAGACCAGGGATACGTGCGCGGCTCCGAGTTTCGGCGGCCGGCCCATTCGTCAGGCCGCGCAAGCTCGGGATTCGCGCCCGCCAGCGCCGCGTAGCAAAGGCCGAAATCAGCCCAGCCGCCAACCTGCGTCGTCTTTTCTTCCGCGCGAATGTGGTTGAACGCGGCAATCGTAATAGCGTTCACCGGCGCCGGCGAAAACAGCGAATAGCTGCGGCGCAGGATTGGAATGATACGAACCCGGCCCCGGCCGTTGCGCGGAATCGACGCCGAAAAGACGCTCACGTCTCCCGCGCCCTGATTGCGCGTGAACCTGAGAAACAGGTGATTGGGAAACGCCGGGCAGACGATTTGCCGATAGCTCCAGCGGCCGCTCGTGAACTCCATGCCGCTCACCCCGGCCTGCTCAGCGATCGAGGCTTCGGCGTCGGCTTCGAGATTCCGGTCCTGTGCGGTCATCTGATCGACGGGCCGCAGTTCGACGGTCGCAGAACTGGTCGCGGAACTGACGGGCGTCCACGCATCTGACGGAAACGGCGTCGGCGCCTGTCGCGGCACAATCTGCTTCGGCGCCGGCGGAGCCGCGGATGTGACCTGGCGGACGGTCTGCGCCGGCGCGGCAGAGCAGGCCAGAGCCAGCAAAACCACGGCGGCGAGAAAGCTGAAGCGGATCATGCTCATTCAGCCTAACACCGCGGTTGAATTTCGCCATACCCCCAGAATGGAAGGGTTGATTGTCCAGTTGAAGATCCTTGCGACGTCACAGAAAAAAGGGCAGCTCGAGAGGAGCTGCCCTTGCGATTCCGGAATGCGTACAGGGCTCAAGCAGGCCCTGCGCCGCACTCGACTAGTGAGCGTGGCCCGGATGGTGGGTTGCGCCGCCGGTCGGACGGTGGTGCACCGGAGCCTTCTTCTCTTCCTGCACAAAGCCGTCCTTCAGCACGATCTGCGCCTTGGCGGCGTTGCCGTTGGCGGCCGGGACCGTAGTGTAGGTGTCGTAAGTGCCGTCAAGCTCCGTCGCCGGCTGCAGCCCCATCACGGAGTCCGGCGCGGGAGCATCCTTGCAGCTCAGCGGCTCCTTCAGGTTCACGGTGAAGTCGGCGCTCTTCGAGTCTTTAGCGTCCTGCGTCACGGCCATGTTGATGGTCGTAACCGCCGGCTCGATGAGGATCTTGTGGGCACGCGAGAGCTCTTCAATCGCACTCACGTCGGCGCTTGCGCCGTTCGCCTGCAGGTAGTCGCGGGCTTCCGACACGTGCAGCTCCGATGGCGGAGGCGGCACAGCGCCGCAGGCCGCTGGCGTGTTGAGCTTCACCACGTAATCCTTGGCCTTGGGTGAGGCAGCCGTCGTCACGGAAACCTTGAGTACCGTGGCCTGAGCGCTGATCACATTGCCCGGAACCGGCGTGAGCTGGCCCTGCAGCACGCTCCACAGTTTCTGCGCGTCATCCTTGTTGCCGTTGGCCAGGATGAACTCCTTGTCTTCAAGGTTCAGCTTGGTCAGGTCAGGCGTCGTGGCGATGACGTTGTGCACAATCTCCGGCGGCGTGGGCGCGGGTGCAATTTTGAAGGTTCCCGGCGGATTCAGCGACTGCGCCGAAGCCGTCTTGACGTCGTTCAGCCCGTCCAGATTGCCGTGGTAACGCTTGTACCAGTATTCGAGCTTCTCCTCGATCTGCGGCTTGAATGCCGGGGGCGCAAAGTTCCAGGCACGCGCGTAATACCAGATAGCCTTGATCTCGTCGCGCGAGGGACCGGGCTTCGCATAAGCTTCGGCCAGGTTCAGCGTGTCCACCAGGCCCTGCCCGGTGGTGGTGCCAGCCGCCGGATAAAGCGAAAGCTCGGTCTCGTATTCCTTGATGGCAGTCCCGTAGTCCTTCTTCACCAGCGCCGCATCCAGCGCGACGGCAGAGTGAAAGATCGGATACAACTGGCCAGTCATCTTTGACCAGTCCTCATCAGCCATGCCGGTCGGCTTGGCCACGCCAAGGCCCTTCTGCGCCATCACCGCAGCGTCATCGCAGCTCTGCGGGTCCTTGCTGTCGCCGGTCGCAGGGTCAACACTGCTCTGGCACTGCGCCTTCTTCAGGTACACCGAGATTGCAATGGCCTTCATATTGTTCGGGTCGAGCTGAAGAAGACGGCTGGCCGCGCTGAGCGCCTTGTCCGGCTGCGGAGGCCTGGTCTGCTGGTAGGTGTCGATCAACTGATCGAGGACAGTCTTTTTCACCACGCTGTTCGGATACTTGGTGAGGAAATCCTCCAGCGCGTTGGCCTTGGCGGCGGGATCGGTTTGGGTGATTGCGTTCTGATACGCGTTGAACTCGGCCGGGTCCTGAATGGTGATCTGGCTCGAATTTTCCTGTGCTCGCAGCGTGGGTCCGGCAATAAGGGCAACGCCCGCCAAAGCCATCGCAGATGCAAGGACTAGCTTCTTCATTTTGTGCTCCTGGGAATCGCGGAACTGTAGGCGCAAATTAACACTCAGTCTCTTGACCAAGCCGGCAAACGGTCCGGCTTTTAGTCGAGTGCCGAGGCGACGGATATACGATACCACGGCGTCCATATGGGGCAATGCAAAGGATTATAGAAATCCAAGTTGCCCCTGACAAGCAAGCGGGACAAGAAGGATGAGGCCGAGCAACGGCGGAGGTCGACAGCGCCACACGATAAATCGATTGCAACAGCTCCGCACGATGAGTTGATCGTGGCGACTGGGAGGAATGGATCACAGCCGGACTAGCGCACGCGCCATGCGACGCAACGTTGGATGACAAACGGGCGCGCGAATGTTGGTTGGCAGGCTGGCTTGGATTCCAGCCCAGCCGCACTCTACTGCAGCAGGCGGACCAGTTCGGCCTGCTCGGCCAGGAACGCATCGTGCCCGTGGTCGCTGGTCATTTCGCGGTACTCGCAATGAGCGCCCGTATCGCGGATGGCCTCGGCAAAGCGCCGTACATCGGCCTCCGGAAACAGCCAGTCCGTGCTGATGCCGATGAAGGTGAGCCGCGCACGGATGCGGCCGAAGGTCTCGGCCGGCGAGTTGTAGCCGCGCAGCGGGTCCCACGTATCCATCGTTCGCAGGATGGCAAGATAGGCGTTGGCATCGAAGCGATCGATGAAGCGCCGGCCCTGCTCGTCGAGATATCCGGCAATGTCGAACCGGCCTCCGATTAAGCCGCTTTGCAAACCGCTTCCCTGCCCGTCCGCAGCCCACGGGTCCTCGCCGCTGCGGTCGGGATTACGACCGTAACGTTCCTCGAAGAGCGGAGCCGACTTGTAGCTAAGCATGGCGATTTGCCGGGCCAGCGAAAGCCCGCGCCGCGGCGGCTTCTGCGGCAGATACCGTCCGCCCTCCCACTCCGGATCGTGCTGAATCGCCTGGCGCTGAAGATGGTTCAACGCAAGACCCATCGCGCCCAGCGGCGCAACGCCGATAATCAGTCCCCGCTGCACGCGCTCCGGGAATTGAATTGTCCACTCGAGCGCCTGCATGCCGCCGATGGAGCCGCCCATCACCAGCCGCAGCTTGCGCACGCCCAGCGAGCTGAGCAGCTTTGCCTGCGCGCGAACATTATCGCGAATTGATATAAGGGGAAAATCGGGTCCGTAAGGCTCGCCCGTCGCGGGATCAACCGAACCGGGCCCCGTGGAACCGTAGCAGGAGCCCAGCATGTTGATGCAGATAACAAAATCGTGTTCGAGCGAAAGAACGGCGCCCGGAGCGAAGACCTCGGGCCACCACGAGCCGACCAGCGCGGAGCCCGAAAGAGCGTGGCAAACAAGAACGGCGTTGTCCCGCGCTGCATTCAGCTTGCCGTACACCGCGTAATGCAGGGTAGGAGACGCCAAAGTACAGCCGCACTCCAGCGTCAGCGGCTCATCGAGCACAAAGTCGCCCTCATATGTGGGCGATACCAGCGTTTGGCCGGGCGAGCTGCCGCTGGCAGTCGAATTCGTAGGTTCGGTCTTGAATTCCAAGCTATTCAATCCTCGCTCCGGTCAGCTCACAGTTTTCAGCATGGCCGCGGCGCAGCCGCGCAGTGAACCATGAACTTCTAACCGGTGACAACTTCTATTGTGCCGCAACAGACCCGCCGTCAGGGCGAACACGCACCGGTCCACGAATCCAGTATGCAAAGCGAATCCGGATTGCAAAGCGCCCAAACGAAAACGGCCCGCATCCGCATCGGGACCGGGCCGTGTGACTTCTGAATCGGTTGCGCTTAACGCAGGCGCCGCTCACAAGGCACACGGACAGTTCCCCATGGCATCCACATGGCCATGGCCCCCGCTCCGTGGTTCCTTGCACCGTGACCGCTTACGTTCGGCATATGGGCAGTATCAGGGCCGGAAGGTGCGTATGTCAATCTTTTGAAGGCCTTTTCGGCCAGCGCGGAAAGGACAGCGGCTTACATCTGGATGCTGCTCATCCGGCTTTAAGCACTCCGTTTCCTGGTTTTGATCCCAGATCCTGTCCGACCGGAAAGACTTTCACCAGCATTCTTCCGCCCTCCGGCCGTTCAAACGGGCCCGGAAACGGGTTTGCCGCATTGCGCAGCCGCCCTGCGAAGTCCCTGTCGATGCGAACCGGCGCGCCGTCGGCCAGTTCATACGGCAGCTGCGGAATTCGCGCCAGTCCAAGCCGCTCGCCGGTCACCAGCTCGCGCCGCCGGTCTCTTCCGACGCCATCGGCCCAAGCGCCATCCAGCGCGATCGCAAGATACGCGCCGTCGGTCTTTTCAACGATCTCGGCGCGCGGGTCGAAATCCGCGTCGCGAAGCGACGACGCTTCCAGCGTGCAGGGCGTCGCCCCTTTCAGAAAAACGTTTCCATCAAGCTGGTTCGGCATGCGCGTTTCTTCAAACGCGGCCAGCGTTCCGTTCTGCGCGAACAGGTTATTGAAATACCGCATGTCGCCGCTGGGGTTGTCGTGGTATCCGGCCACCTCGGTCGAGTGCGGCTTCATGAATGGCGTCATGCGACCGTCATACTTGTTTAATTCCAGCCCTCCGCAGAAAAGGTTGTGCGCAAAAACGCCGCCCTGCGAATTGATGTGCTGCGACTTCTTCGACAGGAAAATATTATTGTCCACCACGAACGGCCCGTGATCGACCTCGAAGAACACTTCCTCCTCGTTGTCGTGGAACAGATTCCCCGCCACATGCGTCCCCTGCGCCATCCAGTCGAGCCAGAGTCCGCGATAGGCGCGGTAAATCCGGTTGTGGCTGATCTCCACATCGATCGCCGCATGGAACTTGATGCCCGCGATCTCCGCGCCCGAGAACAGCCGCCGCACGTAAATATCGTGGATGGTGTTGCCGGTCACCGTGCTGAACACCGGGCCCAGGCTGCCCACAATCCCCGCCTGTTCGCAGTGGCAAACGGTATTGTTCCGCACGATGTGGTGGCCGATCTTCTCTTTGGACCACCCATTCTGCAACGCGCGCTCGATCGTCTTCACATAGCCTTGCGCGCTGTTTGCCGAAGTGTTGTCCCACTGGTCGCCGTACTTGCCCAGCGAAATTCCGCAGCAGATCGAGTGGCTGACGGTGTTCTCTTCGATAATCCAGCCCTTGCTCCAGTGCGGGCCGATGACGCCGATCTGTTCGGCCGTGGGCGGCGCCCACTGCGTTGCCGCCTGGCAAAGCTTGAACCCGCGCACTGTGATGTAGTCGATTCCGGTCTTCTCGGGATAGAACACCGTCCTGCGCACATTGATCTCGGCCAGCCGCTGGTTGGGATCGGCTCCACGGAACTGCGCCCAGATGGTCGTCGAGTTATCGTCCACGCGCGCAAACCACAGCGGCTCGCCATCGGATTTCTTCATCACATCATCGAGCGCCGCCGCCTCAGCCAGCCACTCGCCATCGAGATACACGGCGCCCGTGTGATGCACGCGGCCCAGGGGGTTGAACCAGTCGCCGTGGATTACGTCGCCGTATGGATTGAAGCTACCGAAGAAGCTGTTGGGGATCGTCATCTTCCAGACATCGCCCACGGCATTACCCTCGATCCGCGCCCATCCCTTAACCACTTCAGCGCCCGTAATGGTCACCTGCTCGCCCGGCGCAGCCCGGTAGACGATTCGATTGGCGTCGGACGTGCCCCCGCGCGGCGGCGAAACTCGCTCGCGGTAAACGCCTGCATGCACCGTAATGGAGTCGCCGGGATAAGCGAGCTCCGCCGCCGCAGAAATGGTTCGCAGCGGACTGGAAGCCGAACCGTGATTCTCGTCATTGCCGGAAACAGAAACGTGAATCTCCCGCGCGTTTCCAGCCCTTTCGGCGAGCTTACGTTTTCTGAGCAGACTGTAGAGCGCAGGCAAAGATCCAACAAATTCTCTTCTCGTGATCACCTTGTCATTTTTCTCCCTCAGAATTCTAGGGCACCGCGCTCGCACCAATTCGGATCGAAACCTGTTGCGCACCGCCGCCTGCCGATTTATCGTTATTTCGCTCCAAAGAAGCCGAGGAACTTCCCGATGCGAGCCAGAGTCTTCGCCATCACCTTCGCCGCCGCTTTCGCTGCAACCGCCATCTGTGCGCAGTCCGCACCGCAGCGCCCCAAGATCACCGGCATCTCCCACATTGCCGTCTACACCTCCGACCCCGCGGCCACCGATCACTACTATGCAGACATCGTCGGCGCAGCAAAGCTGCCCGATCCCGAAGATGCGCGTGGCGTCCGCTACGCCCTCAGTTCCACGCAGTTCATCGAGGTGTTGCCGCTGCCGGCCGACGCCAGTGTCAACCGCCTCGACCACACTGCCTGGAACGTCGACAGTGCCGAAGCGATGCGCCGCTACCTCGCCGCCAAAGGCTGGCAGACGCCGTCCCGCGTCACGCGCGGCGCCGATGGCAGCCGTTGGTTCGAAGTCCGCGACCCCGAAGGCAACCGCGTACAGTTCGTCCAGCCGCCCGCGCATCCCCGTGCCATTGACGCGCCCAACGCCGTCGGCAATCACATCATCCACATCGGCTTCATGGTCCACAGCCGCGCCGCCGAGGACGCCTTTTACCGCGACCTGCTCGGCTTCCGCCCGTACTGGTGGGGCGGCCACACCGAGGCCGCGCTCGACTGGGTAAGCCAGCAGGCGCCCGACGGCCACGACTGGCTGGAGTACATGCTCGCTGCCGGACCCGGGTCTGGAATTCCGGCCGGCATGACGCAAAAGCAACTCGGCGTCCTGGACCACCTCTCAATCGGCGAGGTCTCCGTCCCGGACGCTTACAAGGAACTCGCTGCTCGCAACCGGCTCACCGGCCGCCACGACCCCGCGCCCAAGATCGGCCGCGACGGCAAGTATCAGTTCAACCTCTACGATCCCGACGGAATACGCCTCGAGCTGATGAACTTCCACGCCACCGACAAGCCCTGTTGCTCGCCGTTCACAGCCGCCGACCCGGCCGAGTAGCAGCACGACACATACTCCCTCCGCTGGACTGTCGCTCTTGACAATTTGAATCCGCCGGGTGAATCTAAAAGAGATGCGATTCTGTATGCTAGCCATGGCCTGTTGTTGCGCATGTTGTATGCGCCCCAACGGCTGTGAGCTTTGTGTCTGACGGGATCGAGCAACTTCGCACGGTTTTCCTCCTCCAAGCCCACCGCCGAACTCCGGCGCGTGGGTTTTCTGTTTTCAGCGCCAAAATCTACGCATTTGAAGGGCCAACGGAAATGCCATCCGCAGATATTGCTGAAATCCCGGCGCAGCAGGTAGCACCGCCGCTCAGCCACCTGAAGCAGCTTGAGGCCGAAAGCATCCACATCTTCCGCGAGGTCGCGTCCGAGTTCGAAAAGCCGGTGATGCTGTACTCGATCGGCAAAGACTCCTCGGTGATGCTGCGGCTGGCGCAGAAGGCGTTTTATCCCGCGCCAATACCGTTTCCGCTGCTTCACGTGGATACGGGATACAAATTCCGCGAAATGCTGGAATTTCGCGACAACTACACCCGCGAGCTTGGACTGGAACTGCTGGTTTGGCGCAATGAGGCCGCGCTCGCCGATGGCGCGAATCCCGTGGCGCTGGGCACGCAGCGCTGCTGCGGGCTGCTGAAGACGCGAGCTTTGCTCGACGCGCTGCGCCACTACGGATTTGACGCGGCCTTCGGTGGGGCGCGACGCGACGAGGAGAAATCGCGCGCTAAGGAGCGCATCTATTCCTTCCGCGACCGCGCCGGACAGTGGGATCCCAAGGCCCAGCGGCCCGAGCTGTGGAACATCTACAACTCGCGCCTTGGGCCGGGCGAGAGCATCCGCGTCTTTCCGCTCTCGAATTGGACCGAGCTGGACATCTGGCACTACATCCACGTCGAAAACATCCCGATTGTGCCGCTGTACTTCGCCAGAGAGCGGCGGATGCTGGTGCGCGGCGACAGTCTCATTCCCGTCGAGCAGTCATTTGTGCAAGGCCTTCCCGGCGAAGAACAGATGGTGCGTTGCCGGCTCCGTTCCCTCGGATGCAGCCCGTGTACTGGCGCTATTCGCTCAGACGCCGACACGCTGCCGAAGATCATCGCGGAGCTGATCTCGTTCCGCTCGTCGGAGCGCGCCAACCGCATTATTGACCACGACCAGGACGGCTCCATGGAGATCAAGAAGCGCGAGGGGTATTTCTGATGGCAATCATGCAGACACTCGACGACCAGTCCGCATTTGCGATTGAGGAATTCCTCGCCGCCGAGCAGAAAAAGGACCTGTTGCGCTTTTCGACGGCGGGAAGTGTCGATGACGGCAAGTCCACGCTGATCGGGCGCCTGCTGTACGACTCGCGAAACGTGTACGAGGATCACGTGCGCGCCGTCACGCGGACAGCCGGGGGCGCGGCTTCGTCGGCGATTGACTTCGCGCTGTTGACCGACGGCTTGCGCGCCGAGCGCGAGCAGGGCATCACGATTGATGTGGCCTACCGATACTTCTCGACTACCCGGCGCAAATTCATCATCGCCGACACTCCTGGCCACGAGCAGTACACGCGCAACATGGCCACGGGAGCCTCGACCGCCGATTTAGCAATCATTCTGGTCGACGCGCGAAAGGGGATTCTGCGGCAGTCGAAGCGTCACGCTTACATTGCCGCGCTGCTGGGCATTCCGCGGGTGGTAGCGGCCATCAATAAGATGGACCTGGTTGGTTACGACGAAGGCGTGTTTCGCCAGTTGAGCAGGGACTTTGCCGAACTTGCCGCGCGCGTGGGGCTGCAGGGCGTTGAGACCATTCCGATCAGCGCGCTTGAAGGCGACAATGTCGTTCACCGCAGCGCGCGCATGACCTGGTACGCGGGGCCGTCGCTGCTGGAGCACCTGGAGAGCGTGGAACTGGCCAGTTCCAATATCCACGCGGCTTTCCGTATGCCGGTACAGCGCGTCATCCGCCCGCACCAGAATTTTCGTGGCTTCGCGGGACAAATTGCCGCGGGGACCGTGCGCCGGGGCGACTACATCGTGGCGCTGCCCTCGGGCCGCAAGTCGCGGGTGGAAAGCATCGTGACATTCGACGGCAACCTCGAAGCCGCTTCGGCTCCACTCTCCGTGACCCTGACTCTGGCCGACGAGCTGGACATCAGCCGCGGGGACTTGATCGCCTCGGCCGATGCGCCGCCCACGGTAACGAACCACTTTGAGGCGTCAGTCGTCTGGCTAGATGCGCAGCCGCTGGCGGTTGGCCGTCGCTATCTGCTCAAGCACGCCAGCCACATCGTTCCGGCGCGGGTTCGATCCATTCCACACAAAATCGACATTCAGACGCTTGATGCGCAGCCCGCCAACGACCTGGAGATGAACGGCATCGGCTTAATCGAAGTCGAGACCGACCGCCCCATTGTTGCTGATCTCTATGACGAGAGCCGCGTGACCGGCAGTTTCATTCTGATCGACCCGGCGAGCAACGCGACGATTGGCGCGGGCCTGATCCGAAACATGACTCGAAAGGTGATGAGCGCGGTCCACTCGCGCCGCCCATATCCGGATCCAGATGCGGGTCCAGATGCGGGTCCGCGCATCGTGCTCGCCGCGCGGCCGCTCATCGAATCACTGGAGCAGCAGCTCCTCGACCTTGACTACCCGGTCGTGCGCACGCGCGTGCAGGACCCGAGCATCTGGCGTGCTTTGCATGAGGCGGGCGTCGTCGTGCTGGTGGAAACTGACCAGCCTGCGCACATTGTCTCGAAAGACTTTGTTCCCGAGCCGGTGGCTGCCAGTTCAGCCGACGCGCTGCTGGCGGCTCTCGAAGTTTTTACTCGAAAGGACCGAGCATGAGTACAGAAACCCTCGTTTCCCGCGACCTGGATGAAAAAATCGAGTCTGCAAAGGCCCTCGTGCGCGAAGAATTGCGCACGAGCGGCAGCGATTCCTGCCTCACCAACAGCTTCCAGGCCGAGGACATGGTGGTGCTGCACATGGTGCGCGAGATTGCGCCGGACATCCCGGTGCTGTTTCTCGATACGGGTTACCACTTCGCTGCAGTCTATGAATACCGTACCCGCATGACGGCGGAATGGAAGCTGAACCTGAAGAACGTGCTGCCCAGGCAGACAGTTGCCGAGCAGGAGGCGGAGTTTGGGATTCTGAACCAGGTCGCCCCCGACCGTTGCTGCGCGCTGCGCAAAGTGGGACCGCTGTTTGACGCGCTCGAGCCCTATAGCGCGTGGTTCACCGGGCTTCGCCGCCAGCAGGCAAAGACCCGCGCTACTCTTCAGCCGGTGGAGAGCTTTGCGTTGCCGAGCGGCAAGCTGTTGCGCAAGCTGAGCCCACTGGCCGAATGGCATACGCGCGATGTGTGGCAGTATGCCGAGCGGCACGGAATTCCGCTGCTGCCGTTGTATCAGCTCGGCTACTCGAGCATTGGCTGCGAGCCGTGTACAAGCCTGCCGACGGGAAATGATCCACGCTCAGGCCGCTGGGGCGGGGCCAAAGTGGAGTGCGGCATTCATATTCAGGCGGTTGCAGGCACGGAGAGCCATTAGAGCGCAATGGAAGTTATTCTCGGATTCCTCATTGCGTTTGTGATCGCCATTACCGGCGTGGGCGCGGGCACCATCACGGCGCCGCTGTTGATCCTTGTTCTGCACGTGCCGGTCGCAATCAGCGTAGGCACTGCACTGGCCTACTCAACAATCGTTAAGGCAGTGGTGGTTCCAATGCAGATTCTGCGCAAGCAGGTAGCCTGGCGCCTGCTGGGCATCATGCTGTTGGGCGGCCTGCCCGGAGTTGTCGTGGGATCGCTGCTGTTCCGGCGTTATGCCGCATTTGGCAATCACGCGATCTTCTACGCCGTGTTGGGACTGATCATCGTCTTCTCGGCTGCGTGGCACCTCTATCGGCATTTTCGCCCTCACTCCTTTTCCGGCGAGCGCAGGACCCGGTCGTGGATTATCGGCGCGCTGATGTTTCCCATTGCCGCCGAGGTAGGTTTCGCCTCATCCGGCGCAGGAGCGATGGGAACTCTGGTGCTCATGGGGTTCTCCTCGCTCGATGCCGCGAAGGTGGTCGGCACCGACCTGGCCTTTGCCTTCTGCATGACACTGGCTGGAAGCGGGCTGCACTTTGCCGCTGGTCTTTTCGACTCCGGATTGCTGGCTCGGCTGGTAGCCGGAGGCGTGCTGGGGGCGGTAGCCGGAACGTGGGTTGCGCCGAAGGTGCCGAACCGTCCCCTTCGGCTGGCGCTGTCGGTCTGCCTGGTGCTGCTGGGCCTGAGCTTCTGCTATCGGGCGGTGGCAAGGGAATCAGGCTCAGGCACAAGACCGGCCCAACTTGCGGCCCGGGCCACGCTGACCGGTAGATAAGAGACGGCTTCCGAGATCGCTGCCCTCAGCGCCGCACCCTTGTGAATTCCCGGCTCTTTTCTTAAACATTGCGTGCCGCATCGCCGGCGGTTGCGGCACACGCTCATTGACTCGCCCCCACTTTTCCAGTATTCTGAAGACCTTGCGCGGTGTTTCGCCTGAGGTCTGTGCGTATGCCGCCGGACCGGGCCGGGAATCTGGCAAATGTTGCCCCCCGGCACAGGAAACAGGCTGGATAGCCAGGAAGAAAGATCGACTTCCAGCCGAATTCGAGTCCTTAGAAGCAAAAAAGGGCCGGCCCCGCAATCCTCACCCGAACAGGTTTGTTCCGGGGTCCCCGACGCCAGATCTTCGTCGGCGGGGTGCCCTGAGAGTGGGTGGAATTCGAGCCCGCGAAAGTATTGCGCGGTGCAAGTCGCGCGCAGTGCGCGGTTTTTTGGTTCTCAAGCGTTGCGCGTCTTTGGGTTCTCTCGCGTTGCGCGGTTTTTTGAAGTTTTGGCATTGCACGTTTTTGATGTTGAAATTGCTCGTTTTTTGAAGTTGAAATTGTAGGTTCGGTTGCGGCCATCGCCGCACAGGTTGAAAGGGTAGAAGAATGTCGACCTTTGTTCCCAGCGGCAAGGATATTGACCGCAAGTGGTACGTGATTGACGCGAGCGGCGAGACCCTCGGCCGGCTGGCCACGAAAGCCGCCAGCATCCTCTCGGGCAAGCTCAATCCCCAGTACGTCCCCTACATCGACATGGGCGATCATGTCATCGTCATCAACGCGGAGAAGGTGCGGCTGACCGGCCTCAAGAGCCAGAGCAAGGTCTACCGGCGCTACACCGGCTTCCCCGGCGGCCTGCGCGAGGAGTCGTTCACGCGCCTGCTCGAACGCCGCCCGGAGAAGGTTCTCGAAGAGGCGATAAAGGGTATGCTGCCCAAGACCAAGCTGGGCCGCGCCATGGGATCGAAGCTGAAGGTCTATCGCGGCGACAAGCACCCCCACGGCGCGCAGCAGCCCGTGGCAATGAAGATTGCGTAAGAGCAGCAAACAGCCGTCAGCTTACAGCTTGCAGTTTGGTGTTGCTGAAGCGGGCAGTTGGGAATGAGCGAAGGCCCGGACCGGGCACGAAAAAGCTGAAAGCTGTTAGCTGTCAGCTGCTAGCTGAGAGGAAACGAATGGCAGATCTGGTGCAGTATTACGGGACGGGGCGGCGCAAGTCGGCGATTGCCCGCGTCTTTCTGCGTCCCGGCTCGGGCGAGTGGAAGGTCAACGGTAAGGCGTTTGACGAACACTTCGTCACCGAGCAGCAGCGCGTAAGCGCCAAGCGCACATTGGCTGTGGCCGAGATGTCGGCAAACTTCGACGTCGTCACCACCGTGACCGGCGGCGGAGTGGCCGCGCAGGCTGACGCCGTAAAGATGGGCGTGGCCCGTGCATTGATCGAGTTCAACCCCGAGCTGCGCAAAACCCTGAAGGCCGAAGGCCTGCTCACGCGCGACGCGCGCGTTAAGGAGCGCAAGAAGTACGGCCAGAAGGGCGCCAGAAAGAGATTCCAGTTCAGCAAGCGTTAGTTGCTGAACTTCTCGGGTCGACAGGAGAACCGGGGTCCCCAGCGACAGGTCTTCGTCACTGGTGGTCATGCGGTTCCAGTTCTCGAAGCGCTAAGCGCTTCGAAGGGAACAGGGACCACGCAACAGGGAACAGAAAAACGCGGCATTGACCCGCCTTCTGTTCCCTGTTCCCTACGCCCTGTTCCCTCGCATTTTCACTCTCCCCGCATGGGGCATAAATCCCGGCACGGCCGGCGATGCAATTCAACAAGGAGGAACTTTGGCGACCATCACCATGAAGGAGCTGCTCGAAGCGGGAGTCCACTTCGGGCACCAGACCAAGCGCTGGAATCCGAAGATGAAGGAGTATATCTTCGGCGAGCGCAACGGTATTTACATCATTGACCTGCAGAAGACGCTCAAGCTGTTCAAGGATGCGTCGAAGTTTGTCACCGACCTGTGCGCCAGCGGCAAGACGATCCTCTTCGTCGGCACCAAGCGCCAGGCCCAGGACGCGATCGCCGAAGAAGCCGGCCGCGCGAGCATGCCCTACGTAAATCAGCGCTGGCTGGGCGGCTTGCTCACCAACTGGGTAACGGTGCAGAAGTCGGTCAAGCGCCTTCAGGAACTGGACGAGATGGCCACCGATGGCCGCTACGACCTCCTCACCAAGAAAGAAGTCATCCGCCTCGAGCGCGAGCGCAAGCACCTGCAAGCGAATCTGGCCGGCATCAAGACCATGAAGCGGCTGCCCGACGCGATCTTCGTCGTGGACTCGAACAACGAGGCCATCGCCGTAAAGGAAGCGCGCAAGCTGGGCATCCCCGTGGTCGCCGTGGTCGACACCAACTGCGATCCCACGGTGGTCGATTATGTGATCCCAGGCAACGACGACGCGCTGCGCGCCATCCGCCTCTTCACTTCGAAGATTGCCGACTCGGCCGCCGAGGGCGTCAATCTCGTCGGCGACAAGGCCTTCCAGCAGGAAGAGCCCGAGACCGCGCAGGCCGCCGAAGAAACTGGCGAAGAAGTCGCCTCGACCGAGGTTGTGGATCTTGACGCAGCCTACGGCGCGGGCATCCGCAAGGCTCCGTCCGCCGTTGCTTCGCTGGAGGACGCCGAATCCGCCGAGGGCGCCTACTGAGTTTTCTCGCGCGTCTGTACGCGCGACCGACAAAAGCGTGGCCGCCCATCATCGTGTGCCACGCTTTTTGTTTGTGAGAGCAAGATTCCGAGAATACCAAGCTGGACTTGTCCCCTCGTAAATACAACGGACCGCCAGAAGAAATGAGAGAAGATGACTGTGACTGAGAAGATCGATGCAAAACAGGTAAAGGAGCTCCGTGACAAATCCGGAGCCCCCATGGGCGACTGCCTGAAGGCCCTGCAGGAGTCGAAGGGCGACATGGAAGCGGCCTTCGTCGTATTGCGCAAGCGCGGCATGGCCTCGGCGCAGAAGAAGGCCTCGCGCTCCACCAACGAGGGCGCCATCGGCACCTACATCCACGCCGGTGGAAAGATCGGCGTGCTGCTTGAGCTCAACTGCGAGAGCGACTTCGTGGCCCGCACCGCCGATTTCCAGGACTTGCTCAAGGACATCGCCATGCACATCGCCGCCAGCGACCCGCGCTACGTGCGGCCCGAGGACGTGACTATTGCCGATCTTGAGCGCGAAAAGGAGATCTATCGCGCCCAGGCTGCCGCCACCGGCAAGCCGGCCCCGGTCATCGAGAAGATCGTCGACGGCAAGATGGCCAAGTTCTACGAGGAGGTCTGCCTCATCGAGCAGCCCTTCATCAAGGACCAGACCGTTTCCATCAAGGAGCTGATCGCGCAAAAAGTCGGCAAGCTCGGCGAGAACATCACTGTTCGCCGCTTCGCCCGCTTCAAGGTGGGCGCTGCCGACTGGACCGTAGCAACAACCAAGCAGACCGAAGCCGCCGCCGAGTAACTTCGGCGAACCGGAAAACGAAAGGGCAGCCCTAATGGGCCGCCCTTTTTTGCTTCCATCCCGCACATCGCAGGCGCAATGCCCTTCCCGAGCGAAAATCTCGTCTCAGAGCTTCATCCTGAGACCCAATGCAGCGAAGTCGATCCAGGCATTAGTCAAGAAAAGCCGGCTTAGAAGGACTAATGTAACGCAGGGAAACAGGCGGCCACCTTGGCCGCCTGTGCTTTGTGCTCCCGAGGACTGATGTGATCCGGATTGTAGTTACCGCTCGCCTTCTGCAGCCTGAGCGATGAGGTCAGCTACCGCCTCCGGCTGTGACACATAGATCGCGTGGCTCCCCCGGGCTTCAACAACCTTCGCTCCGGCACGCTCCGACATCGCACGCTGTGCATCGGGAGGAATCATCTTGTCGTCGGTGGCGATCAGGTACCAGCTTGGCTTGTTCTTCCACGAAGCCGTGGTGACTGCGCCGTTGAGCGCCTCGAGCCCCCATGGGACCTGCGAGGCGGCCATGAAGGCGGCCAGTCCGGGTTCGACATCGGCGGCGAAGGAGTCGGCAAACTTCGCCCGGTCGAGGAAGAGGAAGCCATCCTGCGGTGGCATGATCGGCGGGACGGGAGCGCCTGGGACCGGGTCCTTAATCAGTGACGCAACCGACTCGCCGTTGTCCAGCGCGAAGGCAGTGATGTAGGCCAGGCGGGCTACCTTCGGATTATTGCCGGCTTCGGTGATCACCGCACCACCGTAGGAATGGCCAACCAGAACCACCGGGCCGTCCTGTGCGTTGATGGTGCGGTTCGTCACGGCGACATCGTCCGCCAGAGAAATAGTGGGGTTCTGGACAATAGAAACGTTGAAGCCTTTATTCTTCAGGATCGCGTACACGCTCTCCCAGCCCGAACCGTCCACGAAGCCGCCATGCACCAACACGATGTTGTTTACCTTCGAGTTCTTCATTGTCCGTCTCCTTTTTTCAGTTGGCCTTCTGGCCACTGACAAGAACAGTTGTACGTCCGATGTCCTTCAAAGAAAAGTTCGTAATTATCATTATTTGTTGATAGATTCTTAATAATGGAATTTACGTCACGTCAGCTACGGGCATTCCACCTCGTTGCCGAACATCGCAACTTCACGCGAGCCGCCGAGGCGCTGTTCATTACGCCCTCGGGGTTAAGCGTGTTGATCCGCGAGCTGGAGCGGCAACTCGGGTTTCGCCTGTTCGATCGCACAACGCGCCAAGTGCTGTTGACAGTGCAGGGAAGCGAGCTTTTGGAGATTACGCGGCCGGCACTTACCGCGCTCGCCGAAGGCATCTCACGGATTGAGCAGGCTGCCAAGCGGAAGAACCTGCGCATCACTGTAGGGACGACTCCCTGGCTTGCCGCGCATGTGCTTCCGTCTGCGATCAGGGAGTTTCGTGACAGGCATCCAGGCCTGCAAATTCACCTTTTCGATGGAAATCTCAGCGCGCTGGTACGGCGCGTCGAGGCCAACAAGCTGGATTTCGCGCTGGGCATCTTCGACCGGATCCTAGGAATGCGGCGAGTTCCCTTCTTTCGTTTCTCACTCATGCTCGCCCGGCCTGACGATGGGAGGCCACTTCGCTCTCAGACCAGTTCGTGGGCGGACCTTGCGGGCGAAACGCTGATTTCGCTCACGAAGGATTATCCGTATGAGCAACTCACGCAGAAGCAACTGGAGAAGATGAGAATCGCCTGTAAGCCAGGCCAGACAGTGAATGGGCTGGACACGCAAATCGGATTGGTCGAGGCAGGCCTGGGCGTCGCAGTTATTCCTTCCTTTGGTGTGATGGCTTCGCAGAATCGGAAGGTGAGAATTACGAAACTCGATCCACCGGTGACGCTGAATTTTTACGAGATCAGCAACCGGGGACGGAAGCTGCCGGCTGAGGCGAGCGAGTTCAGTGTGTTTCTGAAAACGTACTTGGCCCGCCATGTCGGCGACGCGTAGTGGGGATTAGCCCGCATCCCGGAATTATCGGCCGCCGCTCGCCGAGAACATCTCTGTCCGCCGCTTCGCCCGCTTCAACCGGAAAAATCAGTCAAGAGAAACAGGCGGGCGCCCCACACCAAAGTAATTACACGCTTTCTGGACTGCGACGATATGATGTTGGCGCTGTCTCATAGTTTATTTCTCCCCAGCCGTCTGCACGTGACGAATCGATCATTTCCTGCGGCTTTTTAATACTAAAAAGCAAAGGCGCCGGGGGACGCACCAATCGACCCGCGGTGAGCGTCACCTGGAGCAGATATGCGCTTTCGAACGCGGGCGTTCTTGTTGTGCTTTGTTCCTTTCGCCTTTTTGTGCGCGGCCAGTTTCCGGATAGCGCAAAGTCTGGTCGAATCTGCGGTGCGCAGTGATCTGCTTGATCATCTCAGAACAAGTCAACTCTCCCTGAGAAATGCCCAGGCGAAGGCCGACCTCCAGAACAGCCGCTTTCTTAGCATCGAGGCAGAAAGCCCGGAGTTCAGGTCGGGAATGCTGCTTCTCCTGTCGAATTCTCCTCGCGGCGCTTCGCGTACATCGATGGAAGATCGTCTGCGCGTGATTGGTGAGCAGATGGGATTCGATCTTCTGTTTGCTTCCGCACCGAATGGCACGCCGTTGGCTGGAGTTGTACGCCAGCCTGCAGTCAAAGCGGACCGGGCAGGGCAACTCATCCCATTGGAAAATACGCTCGTCGCCCAATCCCCCACGGGGCTGCTTGTCCTCGGTGGCAGGATGTTCCAGTTCGCATCGGCGCCCGTTCGTGGGGGCGCGGGAAATATTGGGACGCTCTACGTGGGGAAATACTTCCACCTCCCTCAGCCAGGCGACCCCGCTGTTCTGGTCCACGATGGAGAGGTAATCGACTACAACCTCGACAACGTGCCAAATAGGCAAATCCAGTCGGCCATGAACGGCTGTGCCGGCCGGCAGGAATGCGATTTTCGTCTGGGCAGCGCTAACTGGACCGCCATTCCCATGCAGGACCTGGGTGGCGGGTACACGTTGTGGAAGCTTGAAAACGTGGACGAGGCCACCGGCCCGATTCGAAAACAGCTGCAAAGCTTGTTCTTGATGATGGAGTTCGGCTCGCTCTTCCTCGCGTTGTTGAGCAGCATCATCACATCGCGTTCCATCGAAAAGCCGATTGCTCTCGTCATTTCACAGCTTCGCAATGCGGAGCAGACCGGCGTATTGCCGGAAGCTTCGCTGGATCTCTCCCCGACGACGGAAGCCCGCGAACTGGCGGAAAGCTACACTCGCGCCGCGGTGTCCGCACGCAATGCGCGTCAGAAACTGCAGTCCGCTTATGTGGAGTTCATCGGCTCTCTGGCCAACGCACTCGATGCGAGCGATGCTTATACAGCGGGCCACAGCGAACGCGTGAGCCAATATGCGAGTGCCACGGCCGAGGCAATGGGTCTGGAGAGAAATCAGGTGGAGCAAATTCGCATAGGCGCTCAGTTGCATGACATCGGCAAGATCGGCATCCCCGATAACGTGTTGCAGAAACCCGGCCGGCTCACCGCAAAGGAATTTGCCATTGTTAAGGAGCATCCCATCATCGGGCGCAGAATCCTCGAGGGGGTCGAGGGACTCGCGCCGTATCTCGACGCGGTTGAGTTGCACCATGAAAATTGGGATGGCAGCGGTTATCCCAGGGGTCAGTCAGGCGAGGAGACTCCAATCGACGCGCGCATTATCCATGTGTCGGACGCCTACGATGCGATGACGAGCCACCGTCCCTACCGCCGAGGCTTGACCCACAAGCAGGCGACCCATGAGCTGATTCGGTGCGCCGGAACTCAGTTTGATCCATACGTGGTGGAGGTATTCGTGAATCTGCCGCATGAGGTCTTCTACGGATTTTTGCTTGACGACCGCAGCTTTGTGCAGGAGCCTGAAACGGCTGAGGCGCGCTAGCGCCTGGCGCGCTATCGGAGCAACCACTCCTCGTTTGTACGGGACGAAAGCTGCGCAGCATTCCATCGGATACGGAAATAGCTGGGAAAGCATGAACTCGCCAGCAAAATCCTCCCATTCCTCAGCCTGGAACAGCTAAACTGATGACCACGTCCTCATGCACTTCGAAAAAAGGAAAGAGACTGCGTGCCATGAAGAAATGGATTTTAGCCGCATTGCTCGTTGCCACTACCGCGATCGCGCAGCAGACCCACAACGAATACGAGCCGCCGAACGCGCCGGGGGCTGGTCAGAAACTGCTCGCGCAATTTGCGGGCAACTGGGACGTCGTGAAGACGTTCTTCCCGCGGAATGGAAAGCCGATCGTAACGAAGGGCACGTGTAAGCAATACATGATCCAGGACGGCAAGTTCCTGGAGTCGGATTTCACGTTCTTCAATCCTGACGGAAGCTCGAGCACCGGCACTGGAATCTCCGGCTTCGATTCCAAAACCAACCGTTTTACCACCGTGTGGTTCGACTCGCGGCAGACGACGATGTCTATCCGCCAGAGCGACGGCACGTTCGACGGCAAAGACATCGTTCTGTGGGACACGCCTCTCGACCCCGACCATCCCGGACGCAAAACCGTGGCGCGCGCACACCTTGAGGAGGGCGGCCGCGTCCTCATCCATCGCCATTTTTTGATTGACGACAAAGGAAATGAGCGGATGATGATCGAGTTGCGGCTGACGAGGAAGTAGCTTCGCTGACCACGCGCACGAGCTTCCAGCTTCCGCTCTCTTTGCTCCATACATTGGTAAACCGTGCCGTCGCGTCCAGGTGCTCCTGCCTCTAACCGCGAGCATAGAATCTCTGAATTCCCGCCTGAATTACGCCGAACCCGGGCGCAGTACCGCCCCGAGGCGTCACGAAACCGCATGATACAAGCACCAAAACAACCAACAAGAGAGGCCGCCTCGTCATGTTGTTTTTCTCTCCTGCAAGCCCCTTACGCAGCAGATCGAAGCCTGGTTTCTCGCCGGTCTGACTCTTGGTAGAAACAGATCATCCAGACAGAACAA
>JASIJW010000339.1:0-3844 GCA_030050035.1 Acidobacteriaceae bacterium
CCGCGATAGAGGCCGAGGAGAATTGCGCCAAGTCCCCACAAAACAATCAAAGCTGAGACAATCGCTCCCAGCAGTGGCAGGGCCTGCAAAACGCGCAGAACGATTAAACCAATCGCGAGTCTTCCGGCCACACGTCTTAGCGGACTCTCTGCCCCTGTAGCCGAAGGCGCTTCTCCCAAAAGCCTGTCTCCGACCCACATGGCGACAAATATCTGTGCCGTGTACAGGGCAATCCCATAGAGCAGTAACGTTGAAAACCCGAGACTGAGTCCGACGATCGTAATACACGCCAGGATTGCGGCAATCGGCGTGGCGATCAAGAACAGGAGACCCACTCCGAGGGAGAGACCGAAGTTTTTCGTGGCGTTTTCTGCGCGGAGAAACCACCCTGGCGCGAGAAGCCACAACACAATGCCAAAGAGAAAGCTGGCGGCCCAGGAAAGGATCCTGCTCCAGTAATAGCCTGGAGAAACAAATCTGGATCGGCGTGGGCGCGTGAGGTGAATTTCGATTGGGCTGGCTAACTTCGCTCCCGGAGATATTTGCGGCTGTCTTTCTCCTTCATATTGAATCCGCCCGGCAACGGAAGCGCCGGGGCCCAGAACCAATCGGCCGGCGCGGATGTTCGCATTCTTGTTGAGTGAGCCGTCAATGTTGAGCACTCCGGCGAATGCAAGTAAGTCGCCACCGATCGGTCCAGCAAGACTGGCGCTGGCGCCTCCGATGGTCATCGTGCCAAGAACGTTGGCTTTGCTGTTCATATCTATGGTGCGGCCCCACGCCATGACATTCTTTCCCACACTCCCGTTCAGCACGAGAGACTGTGCGAAAGATCGCACGTTGCCGTCGACTGTCCCGCCGATGAAAACATCCTGCCCGAACGCCAGAACGTCTCCCGTGACGTGACCATTCACAGCAATATTCTGTGAGAATGCGATCAGATCGCCATCCACCTCTCCGTTCACTTGAGTGCTTTCCGCTGTGACGATGAGATCGGTGTGGACCACCTGTCCCGCGGGCAACGTGTAGTTCGGATTCCCTCGTCCTATTTCCGCCGCTCTCGCGGAGTGGGACCAGGAGATTGTGGCGATCAGGAGCACACTGGCCGGTACTGACCATCGCCGCCTGAACAGCAAGAATGCGGCAGTTCCCAATACTACTCCGAAAATCTCAGTGAAAGTCAGCATGGAGTTCCATCCTTCCCTTCCCGAAATGCAGCGTTAGTGTACGCCTTTTATTGATCGCACACCTCCAGGAGTCCCTGGAGCAACGAGCTCAACCCGGAGGTCACCCAATCAGGTTCGCTATTTCTTTTGCTTTGCAATGATCATGCCGGATATTTTGTTGTAGGTCGCCTGCGGCACGATCTTTCTGGAGACTAAATCGGTCTTTTTTGAGTAAGGCCGCCCAGCCACAATTTTTTTGGCGTAAGCGTCCCCGATTCCCGGTAGCGCCTTCAATTGATCCACGCTGGCAGAGTTAATGTCCACCAACGACTGCGCCGTGGCATGCTGCGCTTGGTTTGCCTGGGCAAATGCGGACGGCGAACCCGGCAGTCCCGGAACCACGCCAAGCGCGAAACACAGCGCCATCGCGCAGCCCATCGCAGTAATCCACGAAGTGATCTTCGTCATTTTCATTTCCATATCTCCCTCCCGCAAATCTATTGCGGATGGCTAAGTTGTTGGCTTATAGCCGGCCCTCTGGGCATCGATCTTTGTCATCCACTTACCCGACTCGATCTTTCCGTACCATATGTTCACCCAACCACTCCGGGTGAAAAAGTGCTGCTTAGGCTCTAGAAGCACGCACCTTAGTGACGTAAAAATGCTTTCTCTCTCGGTTCGGTTGTCAAGAACGGGAGCGCATTAACGCGGACATCTGGTCGCCGATTTGATCACATCCACGCTCTATCCCAGGTTGGAAAAAAAGCCTGGTCGCAGATGCTCGCTGCTGTTCCCACGCGAATGGTAATTTGAGCAATTTCCGAGTTCTCACGCTGTAGTGCCAGTGCCCCGCACAGTGGCTGTTCCCGAAGAGAGAAGCCGCTTTGCAGAGGTGATTTCGTCTGATAGCGACTGAAAAAACCGCCGCGATCGCGCAGACGCGGCTAGAATGGGGCGCCGTCCGCTGCCGCCGTATCTTCCGCGTCGTCGTCGATTGGCTTTTCGGGAAAGAATCCGAGTTACGACTGCGTGGCCAGAACCACTGACTGTTGGGCCGCCAGACTTACCTTTGGTCTTGCAGCTGCCCCGTGCAAAGCAATGATCCCATCCGGGCCGAGAGTTAACCGTACGTGAGGGTAGTGCTTTGTCCCACCTCGATAATGTAACCGTCAGGATCGCGGATGTAGCAGCGAATCTCGCCGTACTTGGGTATTGGCTCCGTGATGAACTTGGCTCCACGACTTTTCCATAGTTCATAGCACGCCTGAATATCCGCAACTCGGATATTCATAAATCCGCTGATTTTATCTGGGTTGGGGACGCTAAGCGTTACCGACGGCTTGTCGGGGGTCGGCCCGCCCCCGACGTTGACAAGGAGCCAGCTATTCGCGATCTGAATGTACCCAGGCGCGCCCTTATTGTCGCCTCCGCTCAGAATGCGGCCGCCGAAGACCGTCTCGTAAAAGCGAGCCGATCGGTCGATGTCAGCGACGGTGAGAAAATGTGCGACGGAAAACCCCTCCCGCGGGGGCATCTCATAGGTCTTCTGTCCGATTTGTACGGAGTTCATCGATGCCTCCATTTCGATAGAGTGTCCGCTGGACGTGAGGCGCTGTGGCTGCAGTGCACACCTGCTCCTCTCAGCGGCACCTTGATTAAGCCACAAGCGCGGCGACGAGTCAATTTTGCGCCGCCTCAGAAAGCGGCCAGTAGTGACAGCTACATATCGTCGTCATCATCGGTACCTGCGGACAGAGGTTCGATGGCGTCGGGAACGTTCCGTGAATCTGAGTTAACCATCACAGGCAGCGTGTAAGTTTGATGGTCGACGCGCCGTCTGTTGATTTGAAAAGACGCCAATCCCTCCGGTGATTGAATGACCTCTTCCAAGGTTCAGCCCTCCGTATCGCGGGAAGTAGTTGCACCGCCGCAAATAGGTCTTGACTTCGCAGGCGTAGTGTGACTAACGTAGGACAACCCTGAGTCCGACGCATGCCGAGGGTTCGTCAATTTTGAATTAGTAGACTCTCTCCGTTTGAGAGCTTTTTGCGAGTCTCTTCTTCGTCGAAGATCTCCCCGTTGAGAAGATCAATCTGCAGTGACTCGATTCGCACAACTCCATGCAGCAATGAGTGCATTTCTAGTGCTCGAACGCTTTTCGCCGTGGAGATCTTTTAGAGACTGCGCTTTGCCCAACCATCGAGCGACCGTCTTACGCTAGAAACTTCCGCGATGGAACTCGGGCATTCAGCTTATAAGCCACCTCGGCTGTCGGGCACCCTATTGGAATCGGAATGATCTGTGAAGTGTTCGAAGCAGGTTTGATTTGTAGCTGACGGCTCGCACATTCAAGGCCGCCGAACGCCAACCGCGGTGAGCTCGCACGACGCCATCGGAGTACCAGCCATCGGGCGGGCAGAGTCAAAGGGGGTTTAAAGGAGAGATGAGCATGATTGAAGTCCTGAGTAAAGAAAAGGAAACTGAACTCTTGCTTCGCGGGTTCACGCGCCGCAGTTTCTTCCGGTTCGCAGCAATGGTGGCGGGCGCATCTGCCATGCCGTTCTACGATGAGCCGGCGATGGCTCAGCTCTCGAAAATTGCCAACGTACCCCCTGGGGCAGTGATGATCAACGCCAACGAGAATCCTCTGGGCCCTTGTCCGGAAGCAATGGAGGCGG
>JASIJW010000340.1:0-5257 GCA_030050035.1 Acidobacteriaceae bacterium
TTGAACCGAACGTCACTGACTCAGCCGGACCTTTACCGGAGCGCCTGAGTACTCCACGGTGGTGAATCGCGCAGGCGTGAATGGGAACCCTGCGGCATGCGATTTCGAGACCAGGACTACGCGGAAGGTGCGGCGTTGCAGCATGCCCTCAAAGCTGCCGGTGCGTGCTCCGATTTCGAGGCTTTGCGACTTTTCGTTCCAGTGGATCGGAATCAGCGACCGCGCGCCTTTTTCGTAGTCGAATGTCGTGCCCTGGTCTTCGTAGAGCGTGAATGCGCCATTTGCGCCAGCGTAGACGTAGAGCGTAATCGGATCGCAGGGTTTTTCGCCGATGTACTGCATCGCCGGCGCATAGGGAATGATGGAGCCGGCTCGCACGAAGACGGGGATCTGGTCGTAGGGCGCGGGCGCGGTGATGTTGCCGGATGGAACGGGCTGGCCGGTCCAGTAGTCGTACCATGCGGCAGACGCGGGCAGATAGACGGTGCGATCGCGTTGCTTGTAATGCGTGACCGGTGCAACCAGCAGAGCCGGACCGAACATGAATTCATCGGTAAGCTCACGGGCCGTCCGATCGCCTGCAAAATCCATCACGAGCGGACGAAACATGGTGTAGTTGCGCTCGGTTGTCCATCCGGCCATCGAGTAAATGTACGGGTAAAGCGCGTAGCGGAGCCGGTCGAATTTGAGCTCGGCGTGGTAGGCGGGCGAGCCGTCGCCCAGCGTCCACATTTCGCGCGGGCGCAGTTCGCCATGGACGCGCAGCAGAGGCGTGAAGGTGGAGAGCTCAAACCAGCGCGCGTTCAGCTCACGCCATTCGTCCTGGTCGGCAGCGCTCATCGGGTCCTGAGCGAAACGGCGCTGCATGGTGTAGCCGCCGGTGTCCATCGTCCAGTAAGGAAGGCCGGAGATGCTGGCGCCGAGGCCTGCGGGAACCTGCTTGGCCATCGCGGTCCATGTGGATGTGGTGTCGCCCGACCACACGACCGTGGAGTAGCGCTGGATGCCGGCAAATCCGGAGCGCGTGAGAATGAAGACACGCTGGTTTGGGGCGGTCTGGCGCTGGCCTGTGTAGACTCCCTTGCTGTTTTCGAGCGCGTAGCCGTTCAACATGCGTGCGCCCGTTCCCAGGTAAGTGGGATTCATGTGCAGCGGCTGCTGTTCGAATGAAGGCGGCGAAGGCAGCAAGTCGGGCTCGGTCGCGTCCATCCACCATGCATCGATGCCCTTGGAGAAGAGGTGCGCGTTGATTTGCGACCAGAACAATTTGCGCGCGCCGGGATTGAACGCGTCGTAAAAGGTGTAGGGCTGACCGATCCAGTCCTTGATTTGCTCCTTCAGATTGGGTGTGTATAGATAGCCGTGGGCCAGCATCTGTTTGGCGTTTTCTGTATTCGGGTTGAATTTGCCCCAAACGGAGATCATCACGTGCGCGTGCTCGGCGTGAAGAGCATTGATCCAGCCCTGGGGATCGGGAAAGCGCGAGCGATCGAACTCGTGCGAGCCCCAGGCATCAGGCCGCCAGTATTGCCAATCCTGCACGATGTTGTCGAAGGGAATTCTACGTTGGCGAAATTCCCGAACAACATCGAGCGACTGCTGGGCGGTTTCGTAGCGCTGGCGCGACTGCCACAGACCGAAGGCCCAATTGGGGAGCATGGTGGCGCGGCCAGTAAGCAGGCGCTCGCCGGCAATCACGTCGTCGATCGCCGGGCCGTAGACAAAGTAATAATCGACGCCGTCGCCGACCTCGGACCATAGCGAGGTGTCGTCATCCGGTGGGGGCGTCTTCCATCGCAGCTCCAGCGTGTTCTGCTGCTCGGGATCGTTTTCCATGCGGAGCGCGTATTTTCGGCCGGCCTCGAGATGCACGCGGATCTGGTCGTCCGAGGGCAGCCAGTCCTGCCGCCAGTGATCCATCACGAGCTTGCCGTCGAACCACACGCGAATGCCGCCGTTCGAATAGGCGCGAAACTGGTATTCGCCGTTCTGGGGCGCGAGGATAGAGCCGGTCCAGACCTGATGTTTTGCCAATCGCGAGGGATTGACGAGTTCAGGATGTTCCGTTTCTGCGCGGGTGAGATGAACGTGCAGATCGAGACTCGCGGTCTGGCTGGCCGGCTGCGAGCCATCGGCAAACGTCAGCGTCAGGCCGCCTGCGCGGCCGTCGGCATCGAACAAGTCTTCCGCGGGAATTTCGGTGAACGGCCGCCGGTCGCCGAAATGCGTGTACGAGGTGTTATCCCAAAGGATGCCGTAACCGCGCGAGGAGACGAGAAACGGCACGACGACGTTGGTGTTGTGCTGCCAGAGGTCGAGATCGTATCCCTTGATGTCGAGCGCGCCGATCTGCATCTGGCCCAAGCCGTAGAGCGATTCATCGGGTTGCGCCTGCCATTTCTGCTGCACGTGGAAGGTCTTCTCGCCCATCACGGTTGCTGGTTCCAGCATGCGGCTGCCTGGCGTTTCGGCGAGGATCGGGCGACCGGTCTCATCCGCGAACGAGACGGCGCCGGTGGCGCGATCGACGCTCACACGAAGCTTTGCCGTCGAGAGCGTGAACGCGGTCGCCGATTCCCCGGTGGTGAATGCCGGCGGCGGGCCGGTTACCGGCACACGATCAATTGACGTGCGAGTAAAGAATTCGTGCGATGGCGAGAAGGCTACGCGCACGACCGTGGCGGAGAGCGCCTGGATGCGCAACTCGCCCGAGGGGTAGCGGATGGCCATTCCATTTGGCTGGCGCGACATGGCTGGGGTCGCTGCAGAAATGCGCGCGGAGATCGCGCAGCAGGCCACCAGGAGAAGCGAACGAAGGAGAGTTAACCGAACAAAGATTAAACGAGCGACTAAACGAACAGGGACCCTGCTGAACTGACGTGACATTCGCCTGCCTTTTCTGAGAAAACTGCCGGCTCAATCCAGAACCGGGTGCATGCGCTTGATGGCGCGACTAAAGTCGCGCCCCTTCTAAAACGCCATTTATGCAACCACCTCTAGATTCGCCACCGACGCTCAAGTTAATCGATTTTCTTACGAAGAAACAATTTACACCAGGAAGACTGGCTCATGTTTGAGAAAAATCGAGGCCACAGGATGGCAGATGTTGACTGTGGCCTCGCGTATGAAAGGATCAGAAGCTATATTTAAGCGACAACTCGATAATGCGGCCGTAGGCAGCGCCGGAGTAAGGACTTTTCTGGTTCATGCAGCCCCATGCGGCAGTGCCGCTCGTGGAGCACGGTCCCGATTCAGGCACTCCCAGAAGCGCGCTGCTTGACGTATAGGTATGTCCGCCGTCCGGAGTGTCGTACTTCAGCGAGAGCAGGTTGCCGCCGCTGCTTCCCCAAAGCGGATGGTTCATGAAATCGAAGGCCGAGGCGCGGAGCTGCACGTTCTGCCGCTCGGTGATGTTGAAGGTTTTGTAGACGGTGAGATCCGAGTCGTTGTAGATCGGTCCGCCCAGATACGGATGAAGCACCCGGTCACCCTGCACTCCGACAGCCGGAGCGCTGAAGCAGGAGAAATTCAGCAACTGGTGGGATTGCAGTCCACTCTTCGGATCGCAGGTGGTAATGGGCAGGATGGAACCCTGGTCGGTTCCGAACCATGTCTTAGTCGAGAGCTGCTCGGTGCCTCCGCTTGTGTTGTTGCCGACTCCGTTCGGTTCGTAGATAGACAGTCCGAGATTGTACGCAGAGTTTGGCTGCAGGTTTCCGCCGGATTGGAAGATGGTGATACCGGAGATTGTCCAGCCGTTGATGGCTCCGCCGACCAGTTTCTCGCCGCCGCGGTAGACATTGCCAAAGTTATAGGCATACGACGAGTTGAAGACCTGCGGGCGATCGTTGTTGAGAATGCCGTAGTTTCCGTGCAGATTAAAGGCGTCGAGCGTGCTGCTGACAATGCCAAGGGTCTTCGACCATGTGTAATTGAAGTTCCATGACGCGTGCGCGCCCTGCTTGAGCCACGCGACCTGCAGGCCGTTGTAGTTGGCGACGCCCTCGTGATACTGGACCGTGACTGAGTTAGTGCCGTAACCATAGCAAGCGCCGGCGGTGGTGCATCCCGAGTATGGCTCGTAGTCTGCGATGTTATAGGTGCTGGTGTTCTCCGGATCGGCAGGAGCGGCCGCACCCGTTACCGGATCGGGTTTGAACAAGCCGCCGACTGGAATTTTATTCTGGTTGGTGAAACCGCTGCCGCCGATACCTACGGCGTCGCTTTGACCGCCCATCTGCAGGTGGTGAGAGCTGTTGCCCACATAGGCCACTTCGAGCATGCTCTTCCAGGGCAGTTGCCGGTCAACAGTCAGGTTCCACGAGTAGGTAAGTGCGTTCTGGTAATCGTTGTATGGCATCGCATTGACGCTGCCTGCAGGCTGCGGATTGCCGGAAGGCGACTGCAGCCCGATTTCGGAGAGGGTAATAGCCTGGCCGCTGGCCGAGTTGTAGGTCTGCATGTTCTGCGAGGTGGACAGCGGATTGGCATTCGGCTGGTCGTTCCACACGTACTCGCCCCAGCCGCCGCGGACCACGGTCTCTCCGTTGCCTTGCAGGTTGTAAGCGAACCCGGCGCGCGGCAAGGCCCATGCGAGACGCGTTGGAGAACCGCCATTGGGAACGCCCGAGTCAGTGCCCATCCAACGGACGCCGGGATACTCGACGACCATGGATTTGGCAGCCTGGTTGGCGGCCACGTCCTGAGCGAAGAGCTGCGGATACCATACGGCTAACCCGACGCCCTGACGGTCATACCAGCGACCCATATGGTCCCAGCGCACACCTACGTTCACGGTGAGCCGCGGACGCACGCGCCAGTCGTCCATCAGATACGCCGCAGTGTCGCGGAAGGCAAGGTCCTGCGTGGGCGCAAAGCTGTTCTGGCTGAAGCCGGATGCGATGCCCATCACCAAGTTTGCGGTGGGGTTGTTGGAACCGATTTCCGTGCCCGAGGCGACCTTGGTCCCAGTTACTTTATTTGGGTATGCCTGGCTGGCGAAGCTCAATTGGCCGTTGGCATAGGACCAGAACCCCTGGTCGTTGCCGACTAGCTCGGTGAAAGCTCCGACCTTGAAGGTGTGCGTGCGCCAGACCTTGGTCACGTTATCGGCGAACGACGGCACTGCCTTCTTGAGCGCGTACTGGCCCTGGGCGTTGTATAGCGCTGGTTGGGAGATGTCGGGAAACGTCATGGCGCCAGGAGAGTTGATAGACGGCACCACCGGTGACGCGTTGTTATAGACGGTTTGGTAGGG
>JASIJW010000341.1:0-8164 GCA_030050035.1 Acidobacteriaceae bacterium
AACGGCTGCGCGTCACCACGACGCGGTCGCGCTCGAAGATATCGGGCGTGACGATCGCGTTGGCAATGCCGGTTTCATCCTCGAGCGAGAGAAGACAAAGCCTTTGGCCGTGCCGGGGCGCTGGCGCGCGATGACGCAGCCGGCGACGCGGACGAGAGGGCTGCCGTTGATGCGCGTGAGTTCGTCTGCCGTCTTTATCCCATCCTGGCGGAGCGCAGTGCAGTGATAGCGAGCGGATGCGGCCCGGATTCGGGAACAGGATGCCCTTACCCGAGTGCATAAATTTTCCCGGCGATTCTGCTCCGTGAGGCGCAACTCACGTGGAACGGCCATTGATAGTGCAAGCCTTTGCACGTTTGCTTTTTCAACACAGGCAGGGATTTTCCTGGGATGAAAACTCTGCATCGTACTGCACGATCGGCGGTGCAGTATGCGCAGCCGACGCATGAAAACAATGGAGGGTAGCTTATGAAGAAGCTGCTTGCCCTGCTGCTGCTGCTGGCGGGAGCTGCGATCACTGTGCGTGCCGCTGACGACACGCAGAAAGTGGATACGCGGCTGGACGCGGCGAAGGACGTTATCAATCAAATCATGTCGGATAGAGACAAAGCGATTCCCGAGGACATCGCGCGCAGGGCAGTATGCGTGGGCGTGGTTCCAGGAATGAAGAAAGGCGCATTTATTGTGGGCGCCGATTACGGCCAGGGTGTGGTTACCTGCCGCACAGCTAACGGTTGGAGCGCGCCGGTATTCATTCGGATGGCGGGTGGCTCGTGGGGCCTGCAGGCCGGCGGGCAGTCCACTGATCTGGTGCTCGTGGCCACGAACCAGAAAGGTTTTCAGGATCTGCTGCATGACAAATTCAAAATTGGCGGCGATGCAGCAGCAGCGGCGGGGCCGGTGGGACGCGACGCACAGGCCTCAACCGATGCCAGCATGCACGCTGAGCTGCTCACCTGGTCGCGCAGCAGAGGCGTCTTTGCGGGCATCGACCTGAACGGAACAACAGTAACGCAGAACAGAGCAGATACTGAGCAGAACAGAGCAGATACTGACGCGCTGTACGGCTCGGGTCACATGGCCGATCAGATTCTCAAGGGTGATGTTCCGCCGCCGTCCGCAGCGCAGGGCTTCCTGGATTCAATCTCGCAGTTCTTCGGAGAAGCGCAGGCCAGACGCTAACAACCAGTCACGAACGCGGCTTTGCCGGAGGGAAGCTGGACCAGCTTCCCTCTCGCTGCGCATCGCTACGTGGTTGCGCATGCTTTGTGCAATTGCGTGCAGCATCGCAATGAGCGGGCAATCTCACCTGAAGCAGCTTGCAGAAAATCCTCTTCGATCTCGAAACGAAAGATCGTGCGTGTTTTGCATGCTTCCGCCAGGCTCGTTTTGAGCAACGAAGCCGTGGCGCGGTCGCATCACAACCTGAGGCAAGCGAGCTACAACACAGCGGAGGTATGTGATGGGTGTTGATTCAATGGAGAGATTATTTGTTAATGAGCTGAAGGATCTCTATTCGGCGGAGACACAGATCACCAAAGCGCTGCCGAAGATGGCCAAGGCTGCCGCTTCGAGCGACCTGCGCGCCGCCTTCGAGCACCACATGAGAGAGACCGAAGGGCACATTCAGCGCCTGGAGCAGATCTTCGAAATGCTTGATGAGAGCCCGAAGGGCAAAACCTGCGATGGTATGAAGGGCATTCTTGACGAAGGCGAGAAGTCGATGAAAGAAGCCAAAGATGGCCCACTGCGCGATGAGGCAATGATTGCGGGAGCGCAGCGCGTGGAGCACTATGAAATGGCGGCATACGGCACCTTGCGCACCTATGCGGAGCAGTTGGGCAAGCAACAAATCGCGCAGATTCTGGAGAAGACGCTGTATGAAGAGAAAGCCGCCGACAAGAAGCTGACTGAAGTTTCCGAAAAGGTGCACCGCGAGGTGCGGCGCGCGGCGTAAATAGTGATGGCGCCGAGCGGAAGCTTGCCGCTCCGCAACCGCAATTCATTGAAGCGGGAAAATCACACATACGGGCAGGCGAGCCACGAGGGCGGCCATGAAGCTTGTAATCGAGAAGTTACCAGATTTGCGGGCACTGTACATCAAGCAACTGCGCGTGCTGCTCTCGGCTGAAGAGCAGATCTTACGCGGGCTACCGACCATGATCGAAGTTGCTACCGACACTCAATTGAAGCAGGCTCTTGACTCGCACCTCAAGGAGAGCGAGGTTCAGGTCACCAGGCTCAGAAAAATTCTGGGCCAGATTGCCGGCGAGGCCGAGCCCCTCAAGTGCAAGGCGCTTACGGCGCTGATCGACGAGACGGAGGACATGATCGAGGATTCCTCCCACGAAGCGGTGCGCGATGCCGCGCTGATTACCGGGGCGCAGCGCATTGAGCACTATGAGATGGCTGCCTATGGAGCAGCGCGCCACTTTGCGCACGTGCTCGGGCGGGACGGCGATGCGGAGCTTTTGGCGCAGACGCTGCAGGAAGAGGGTCACGCCGATCATCTGTTCACGTCGATTGCGGGTCGCGTCAATCCTGCAGCGAAGAAAGCAGCCTGAACCAACACCAAACCGCAATACCGGGCTGGCCTGCCGGCGAACTCTGGTGTAGAGAAAAAGAAAACGCGCGCCAGAGATCCGCGCGCACCCGGGAATGGGCTTTTGAGCCACCGGAATCGGGCGGTTGTCTCTTTCGCAACACGCGCGCTGCAATTCCATGCAACTTGCGCGGCGGGAAACCCGCTGATCGGGCAGGGCTTCTAAACCGGGGAAGTAGTTCCCGCAAGCTGCGCAGAAGTTTCCTGTTGAGGTGTGATTTCAATGAATGCTTCCGATGTGCTGGTGCAACGGTTGATTGAGTGGGGCGTTGACACTATTTTCGGACTGCCCGGAGATGGCATCAACGGCGTCTTTGAGGCGCTGCGGAAGCATCAGAAGGAAATTCAATTTATTCACGTGCGACACGAGGAAGCTGCGGCCATCGCGGCCTGCGCTTACGCCAAGTTCACCGGCCGGCTAGGCGTCTGCATCGCCACGTCCGGCCCCGGCGGCATTCACCTGCTTAATGGTCTTTACGATGCCAAGATGGACCAGGCACCGGTGCTGGCGATTACGGGAATGCAGCACAGCGATCTGATCGGTACCTTCACGCAACAGGATGTTGCGCTTGACAGGCTCTATATTGACGCATGCGTGTACAACGAGCGAGTAATGAGCGGCGCGCACATGGAAAGCGTAGCCGACCTGGCCGTGCGCTCGGCCATCACCAAGCGCGGCGTTTCACACATCACGATCCCGGTGGACGTGCAGGTGCAGGAGATGAAGACCGGCCGCTCGCCGCGCAATCCGGTGAATCATACGTCCACGATCCCCGCATGTCCCGAGCATGTGCCGGCCCAGATTGACCTGGAACATGCGGCCGACATTCTCAACCGCGGCAAGAAGATTGCGATACTCGCCGGCCAGGGTGCGATGCAGGCTACGGATGAGCTGGAGCGATGCGCGGAGCTGCTGGGCGCGCCGATCATCAAGGCACTACTGGGCAAAGCAGCCGTGCCGGACGACAGCCCATACACGACCGGCGGCATCGGGCTGCTGGGCACCGAGCCTTCGCAGGACGCAATCGAAGCCTGTGACACGTTGTTCATCGTCGGCTCGTCATTTCCGTATATTGAGTTTCTTCCCAAGCCGGGCTCGGTCAAGTGCGTGCAGATTGAAGTCGATCCGCAACGCGTAAGCTTGCGGCATCCAGCCGATGTGGCGCTTGTCGGCGATGCGCGCGTATGCCTGCGTGCGCTTATCCGGCTGTTAGAACCTCACGGCAAGGATTTTCTCAAGAAGGCGCAGCGCGGCAAGGCGAACTGGCAAAAACTGATGGAAGAGCGCGGAACAAATCCGGCGCGGCCCATGCGGCCTGACGTAGTGGGGTGGGAGTTGGGCAAGCGGATTCCGCACAACGCGATCGTCACCTCGGACTCCGGCACCATTACTACCTGGTGGGCGCGATACGTGCCCGCACTGCGCGGGCAAAAGCATAGTTGCTCCGGCAATCTTGCGACGATGGCGTGCGGATTGCCGTACGCCATCGCAGCGGCAGTTGCGTATCCTGACCGGCCGGTGTACTGCATCATCGGCGACGGCGGGCTGAGTATGCTGATGGGCGAGCTGATCACCGCGGCAGCCTACAAGCTGAACATCAAGATTGTCGTCATTAAGAACAACACACTGGGACAGATCAAGTGGGAGCAGATGGTCTTCCTCGGCAATCCTGAGTACGCTTGCGATCTTTACCCTGCGGACTTCGTGAAAATCGCGCAGGGCTGCGGCCTTGAGTCAGTTCACATTGAAGATGCTCAGCAATGCGGGGCTCAGCTCGACTCGATTGTGAGCCACCCCGGACCGGCGTTGATTGAAGCTTGTGTGGACCAGTACGCGCCGCCGATGCCGGCCAAGATCAAGACCAGTCAGGCAGTCAAGCTGGCTGAGGCGCTGATGCGCGGTGAACCGAACCGCTCGAAGATCGTGCTCACCAACCTTCACGACACGGTGCGTGAGATTGTGTAAACGATTAGACCCAATGACTGACGGCCCGCAGATACAACAAGTCGAGATCTCCGTTTACAGCCGGCTTTAGCTGCCCGCTCTCTGTGCATTATTTTTCCAGAATCTGCAGCCGCTGTTTTGCCTGCCATTCTTGCGTTGGGAATTTGCCGGCGGCTGCGTCGAGGAAGTGATGATAGTAGATCGCGGCCTGCGCCTTTTGGTGCAGCGAATCGTACGCCGTGGCCCACAGGAAATAAGTCGAAGCGTTTTCCGGAAGCAGGCGGGAACGCATGGTTAGCGCGTGGAGGGTGACCTGGGGCTTTTCAGTGCGCGAAGCCGTGAAGGCCAGGCCGCTCCAGCCGTCGGCGCTTGAGGGGTCGAGTTGCGTGGCCTTGTCGAAGACCGCATACGCCTCTGCAAATTTCATTTGCCGCACCAAATTTTGTCCATGCGCTATGAGCAGAGCAGAATCATTGGGCGAGGCTGCCAGAAGTTTTACGTCGAGCGCATCGGCGCCGGCGAAATCGCCAGCATCAGTCAGTACCTCGGACAGCATGCGCGTTACAGCGGCGTCGGCCGGGTGCTGCTCGTGCAGTTTTTGCAGCATCGGCAACGCTTCAGCCTTGTCCTCTGCGGCTAGCACACCAGCCAATTGCGCTGTCAGCGTGGGATCGTCGGGCGCATGTTGGAGGGCTGTGCGCAGTAGCGTCTCCGCTTCGGGATACTGCTTCTTTTTGATGAGCAGATGCGCCAGGCCGGCATTAGCTGCTTCGGACTTCGGATCCTTCGCGAGAACGCGGCGGTACTCTGCTTCGGCCGCATCAAGCTGACCGGTCCTCACGGCGAGGTCTGCGGCCATCAGCGTGTCTTCGGTTGTTTCCGGTGACAGCTTTAGAGCTTCGAGCAGATCGTTCGAGGCTTCGGCGGGATTGGAGTCGCGGTCAATTCGCGCCAAAGCTCTCCACGCGCGGGCCTTCAGTTCCGGGCCGCCTTCGCCGGCGTCCAGTTGCGTGGCGCGCACCAGCTCGGGGCGCGCTTCGTCCAGCTTTCCCTGGCGCGCGAGCAGGATTCCCAGCAGAAGATGTGCATCGAATGAATCGGGATCGGCCTGGATGGCACGTCGATAAAGGCTGGCGGCGTCCTCGGGCCGGTCCTGCACATCGGCAACATACCCGGCATCGAACAACGCGCGCGCATCGTGAGGATGCGCGGCCAACCATGAATCAAGTTTCGCCTCGGCCGTTTTCCAATCCGTGTTTGCGATCGCTGTTTCGGCTTCCGATACCTGATCGGAGACGGTTTGCTGCGGTCGTGTAACGGGCTCCTGTTTTGGCGACGGGGCGCCAGAGACCTGGCCATGAGCTGCTGCCGCCGCGGAAAGTAAGGCAACCAACAGGCACATTAAAGCGGGGCGATGCACAGAATACCTCAATAACTCAGTGTAACGGGAAACCCGCTGTCTCGGGGCTGCATCGGACGCGTTCCTGTCAGTTCCATCCTGTAAGTTCGCGGTCAGGAATTCCGTAGCGACACTCCTTTTTGGTTGCATAATCCGGGACTGACGCAGAGACCTCGGGCTGGCGCAACCTCCCGCATTGCGAAGAAAATCACTGCATTCAAAGCAAATAGCCGCAGGGTCCGACTTGCGCGCGACCAACGGCGATTGTGATGCACTTCACAAAATGCAACTTCGATGACGCGCTGCGCATCCACCCTTACAAGAAAGTTCAATAGGTCGTCTCGCCGAGAGCGGATTCTCATGACCATTGTTGTCCAGCGTTACGACGATCGGGGTGAAATATGACATTCGTCTCGATGCAACACATGCCCTTGTCCAGTGCATACCTGTGCGCAGACTGCCACTGCGTAGGCAACTGCGCGGACCGGTGCCCGGCCTGCGCTTCCGAGGCGTTGATGGGATTGGCCGGCGTTCTAAATCGTGAACAGCCTAAAGAGAAATCCCAAATTGGCTACTCGCGCGCGCCCCGTCAGGTCCAGCGCGGTACTTCGCTGGTAGCGGCCTGATTTCCTTTACTCTTCTGCAATATTGTTTTTTGGCGAACGTGCTTAGGGCGCGTCCGCCTTTTTATGCACGGCTGTCTTTCAGGCGTGAGTGCGTTTGGCTCCGGTGGAGCAGTTTAGCCGCGCCTTCCACCACAATTTATACTGGATAATGGACAGCCGCGTCCTGAAGCCTGCTGTAGACGCTATGACGCCGCTGTAACATTTCTGCTCCGGTGTCTCTCTTTTGAGCGAGTCGATCATTATCCGCGGCGCGCGGACACATAACCTGAAGAACATCTCCTGCGAGATTCCCCACGGCAAGCTGACGGTAGTCAGCGGCGTTTCGGGATCGGGCAAGAGCTCGCTCGCCTTCGACACTATCTACGCCGAGGGGCAGCGGCGTTATGTGGAATCGCTGTCGGCCTACGCGCGGCAGTTCCTGGAGCGCATTGAGAAGCCGGATGTGGACGAGATCGAGGGCCTGGCGCCGGCTATTGCCATCAAGCAGAAGAACTCCACGCGCAATCCGCGCTCGACTGTGGCAACGGCTACAGAAATCTACGACTACCTGCGCCTGCTCTACGCGCGCTGCGGCGTGGTGCACTGCATTTATTGCGACGGCCTGGTGAAGCGTGATTCGGTGGACGAAGTTGCCGAGGCGATTCTTGCGCTGGGCGAAGGTACGCGGCTGAATGCGCTTTTTCCGGTGCACACGGCGACGCCAGCGCCGGAGCCTGCGGCAAAGCCGGCCAAGCCAGCACGCGGGGCAAAGACAACGGCGAAGCCGAAAGCCGCTGCGCCAAGCGCCGAAGACCTGCACCTGGAGACTCTCAAGGCGAGGCTGGCTGAGCTGCGCGGCAGCGGCTTCAACCGCCTGTGGCAGCATGGACGGATCTTTGAGTTCTCCACGCCGGAGTCGCTCATCGACCTTGAATTCAGAGCTCCGCTCTTTGTACTTTTGGACAGGATTGTCGTTGGTGCTGAAAATCGCGCACGCATCGTCGATGCGGTTGAGACGGCTTATCGCGAAGCGGGCGAAGTTGTTTTCGAGGAGGCTCCGCGCGATGAGAGCGCGGAGCGGCGACGCTTTCGTTTTTCCGGCGCGTATGAGTGCAAGAGCTGCCATCGCGCGGGCCGGGAGCCGGAGCCGCGGCTGTTCAGCTTTAACAATCCCTTCGGCGCCTGCCCGCGCTGCCAGGGCTTCGGCAACACGGTGGATTACGACCTGAACCTCGTGATTCCAGATCCCGGTCTGACTCTGAATGGAGGCGCCATCGATCCGTGGAACCGGCCCAAGTATCGCCCGTGGTTTACCGACCTGCGGCGGCGTGCAGACGAGCTCGGCGTGCCGCTCGATGTACCGTGGCGCGATATGTCCGCAGCTGCACGCGAAACTGTGTTGCGTGGCAAGGATGGCTTTGAGGGCGTGATGGGCTTCTTTGCGCAGATGGAGCGCAAGAAGTACAAGCTGCACGTGCGCGTGATGCTCAGTAAATATCGCGGCTACGCCGAGTGTCCCGACTGCCGCGGCCAGCGCCTCCGCGCCGAAGCGCGGGCTGTGCGCATTCAAGGCAAGAACATCTGCGAGGCGACAGCGCTCACCATCGCGCACG
>JASIJW010000342.1:0-5537 GCA_030050035.1 Acidobacteriaceae bacterium
TCCAAAGCCATGCAGGCGATGATGAAGATGAAGAAGTTCGACATTGCGGAACTCGAGCGCGCCGCACGGTCTTAACCGCGCGGCCGTTGTTCTGGCGCAAACCCGGATGAAGCAGTTTCTCGAAAAATACATTTTTTTTCAAAACTAAGTGTGGGAAACAAGAGACTTAGCGGATCAGATGCCGCAAGTGTGTGAAAACAAAGGTCGATGCTTGCAAGTGTTGAAAGCAAAAGAGTTCCGCTACTGCTGGGCGATTGCGATTTCATGGTTGCGACTTCGCGCCAGAGTCTCAACTTAGCAAAATCCAGCTGAATTAATTGCAATGTTTGCAAAGAAGTTCGATTGCAGGTTGCTTTTGACGTGCGTTCCTTAGATGGGGCCGAACCAGCTTTTTCAGGTGTTCGAAACGTGAGCCCCACTGAAGGCATTTAGATTGCGCGACCTCTGCTATCCTGATGGGTTTAGCTCAGGCTAGGAGGCGCAGATGCCGGAACACAGGGCGCGCAAGCATCATCAGGACCGGGTGGCTGAGGCGCTGCGCGAAGAGATCGGCGCCATGATTGAAGGCGAGCTCACGGATCCACGCATTGCCTTCTGCTATGTGAGCGAAGTGGTGCTCAACCCCGGCGGCAAATCGGCGCGCGTGTACGTGGCAGTCGACAACTCAGTTGCCGATATCGCCAAGGCCGAAGCGCAGACCATCGCGGCTCTCGAGTCCGCTAAAGGTCACATCCGCTACGAGCTGAAGGAGCGGATGGGCGTGCGCCACGTTCCCGATCTCAGTTTTCTGGCCGATCGCTCGGGGCACTTTCAGGCGAGGATCGAAGAACTGCTCGAGCGCGCCGGCAAGTCTTCGCGCCGGGCAGAACAGCAAAAGCCGGGGGAGCAGAGACTGGGACAGCGCAGTCCGGGGCACCGTGGGCCGGAGCTGCAGAAGCCGCCATCGAACGAACAGCCAGCGAGCGACCGGGAAGCTCCTCAGCAATAACGCAGGCCGGCTTCTCCCGCTCTTGGGGACCAGCCCCGCCAATCTGATAGCCTTGACCCTGACTGCACACGGAGAAGAGTCTCTGTTTGCGAGACCGGGCGTTTCCCGAAGTTCTGGAAGTTGAGCGGTTTCGCTTTACCTGCGTGCCGGCCTTGCTGCGCGCGGGCCCGGTCTGTAGTCGCCGGTTTGTAGTTTTGGAGAACTGCTGGAAATGGGATCTCAAGGGGAATCGCCTGTGACCCCGGATCTGCCGCAACAGAATTTGCTGCAAAGTCGCGGCAGGAGTTTTCTCGCCTGGGCCACCACCCGCGAGGCGGTGGTCTTTCTGGCGTTTACTGTCTACTTTCTGCTCTACGGCGTCGTGCCTATCTTCGGCGGCGACGGCATGGGGCTGGTCGGCGCCGATGAGCCGCGCTACGCGCAGATCGCCCACGAAATGCTGGTGCGGTTCGACTCTGCCCATACGATCGAGGGCAAGCTGAGCGCCTGCGTTACGCCGTACCTCTATGGCCGTCCGTGGCTGGAGAAGCCTGCGCTCTACTACTGGCGGGCCATGTTCCTGTTTCAGGATTTTGGCGTACACGATTGGAGCGCGCGGCTGCCTTCGACTTCATTCGCCTTCATCATGATCTGCCTCATCTACCTGCATATGCGCCGGTTCCGGCCGGGCGGGCATCTGGATGCGGCGCTGATCACTGTGGCTTGCGCGGGCATCATTAGCTTTTCGCGCGGCGCCTCGACAGACATGCAGATGGCCGCGCCACTCTGTATCGGCCTGCTGGGGTGGTACGCATGGTACGAAACCGGCTCAAAGTTCTGGCTTTATGACATTTATTTTTTTACCGGACTGGCGACGCTAGCCAAGGGGCCGGTTGCGCCATTTCTGGCCTTCGTCATCATCGCCGCCTTTGCCCTTCTGCGCAAGGAGTGGCATATCGTCCGCCGTTCGCTTTGGTGGCCGGGCATCGTGCTTTACTTTGCCATGGTGCTGCCATGGTTCATCGCTGTTCAGCACCAGAACCCAACCTTTTTCCGTGAGTTTTTCCTTGAGCACAACCTGGAGCGCTTCGCTACCGACCGGTTCCAGCATGAACAGCCCTTCTGGTACTACCTGGCCGTAGTTGTGCTGGCTGTGATGCCGTGGTCGGTGGTTGCGCTGCGGGCACTGATTGACGGCATTCAGACTTCGGTGGCGGAGTGGCGCCTGCGGCATTCCAAGGCCGGCAAGCCGGTTTCGGTCAACCGGCCAGGCGACGCTTTTCCCGAATTTCTCGTTCTCTGGGCGCTGATTCCAATCATCTTCTTCAGCTTTTCTCAATCCAAGCTGCCGGGCTATATTCTGCCTTCCATTCCGCCCATTACGATTCTGACCGGCGATTTTCTGTTCCGCCGCCGTCCGAATCCGTCGAATCAAAACCCATCCAGTCCGGGCGGCCTCAATCCGTGGATTCTCCTCGGCCACTCGCTGGTGTGCGGAATCATGACTCTGGTGGTGCTGCTACTGCCATGGTTCGTCGCTCATGGCGAAGCTATGCCGCCGGGGCCTGTTCTGGCTGCGGCCGGCGCGGCTGCGGTGGGAGCGGCGCTGCTTATCCTGATCGTGACAAATGCTTTCGGCGTCCACCGTCTCCGGCTGGTTACCTGCTCGGTACTGGTGGTCCTGATGTTCTTTCTCTATGGCGTCGGTCCATTCTTCGGCATCCCCGCCATCAATTCCACCAAACGCGTCATCCATCTGCTCGACCGCACTTATTCAGCCCGGCCGCTGGCCCAACGGCTGGACTCGATTGCGCCGGCCGACGAGACGGTCGCCGTATTCAGGGTGCGCCGCGACGTCGAATATGGCCTTTCCTTCTATCGCAATCACGAGGTTGTGAACTATGAGGAAAGCGGCGTGCCGGACGAACAACATCTGCTCGTGGTTCGCGTTACAGGCCGCCACGGCGCAGACCTGCACACCCAGGCCGCACTCGAAGAGTACCTGGAAGGCCGACATTACGAGGAACTTTTCGGCTGGCCGGAACAGGGTCTGGAAGTGTACCTTGTCGGGAAGCGCTGAGGATCGTCTTCGGGCAGCGAAAAGGGTGCTGTGCGATTGACGCGAATCGAGCTTGCGGACGTTCCGCAGTCATGTCAAAGTGACCGCATGGCTTTGCGGGGAGAGTCGCATCCGTTTTGGCTCATGAGCGAGCAGTTGCGTCTAAGCGAACAGAGAAGCATGGCAACCGGCACATCTATCGAAATCCTTGACCTGCGACACTTTGCCTCGCACAAGCTGCGCCCGGTGCTGGAGGCCGAAGGCGAGATGTGGCGGCAGCGCCTGCACTGGGATTACCGCGCTTCGGCCAAGCTGCTGATGCAGTACCTGGACAGCCACATGCTGCCCGGCTATGCGGCCATCGAATCTGACCAGCCTATCGGCTACGTTTTCAGCGTTTATGAAGAGACCAAAGCGGTGGTCGGCGAGGTGTTTGCCATGGCCGCTGCGGACGCTCCTTCGTTCGGGCCCGGTTCGGCGCACGCGGTTGAGGAGACCCTGCTTCGGCATCTGCTCGAACTGCTGGTCAATTCGCCGCAGGTGGAGCGCATCGAATCGCAGCTGCTTCTGCACCCTTCCGGCTCTCATGCGGATATCTTCCGCGAGTCAGGGTTTGAGATCTTCCGCCGGCTCTACATGGTGCAGGCACTGCGCGACCACTGGACACAGCCGCGGGCCAATCTGCCCGCCGGCCTTGAGCTGCGCGCCTGGAGCGAAGAGGATCTGACGTCCGCAGCGCGGCTCATCTGCGAAGCGTATCACGGTCATCCCGACAGCCTGATCAACGATCAGTACCGCACCATTCACGGATCGACGCGCTTTTTGAACAATATCGTGCGGTATGCGGGCTGCGGCGCTTTTTCGGCTCCGGTTTCTCACGTGATCGTGGACCGCACCCGGCGCGAGCCGGTTGCGCTGATCCTAGGCTCGCGGGTGAGTCCGCAGAGCGGCCACATTACCCAGCTTTGCGTTCATCCGGCCTATCGCCGCAACGGCCTCGCGCGGCTGCTGCTCTCGATTGCCGCATTCGGCTTTATGCGCCAGGGTGCAACCGAGATTTCGCTCACGGTAACGGAAGCCAACGATCACGCGATCGAGCTCTACCGGCAGGAAGGCTACACTTGCCAGCACGCCTTTGACGCGTCTGTATGGGAGCGGCAGCGCGGTTGAGAGAACCGCTGCGATCTACGGCGCGATGAAATACATTACCCAGCTCAGCACGATGGCCGAGCCTACAAACAGCGCGAAGCAATAAACGCCGTAGCGGAGCATCCGCCGTGGAGTTTCGCGCTGGGTGATGCCGAACACCGTGGACGCAAACAACGCGAACAGGAGAACGGCCAGAAAATGCGAGGGACGGAACACTAGGACTCTTTCCTCCCGGTTCGCAGATTGTGCGCGTCAACCGCGGCAATCACGTTCAAAAGCCCTGCCACCACGATGAACTTGCTGCCGTAATCGGCGGTCGTCACCTGCACCGGCGCCGCGCCCAGCCCGAGAGCCCGGCCCACGAAGTACATTGCGCCATTGCCCAGGTCGCCGACTAGTCCCAGCAGGTCCAGAAGGTCCTGGGCGCTGGTGTAGAGCTTGCCGTGCATCGCCAGCCCCAGCGCAAACATGCATACGATCGCAGCGGCGAGCAGCGTTCCGCGAATCCACTTGCCGACGAGGAAATGCCCCGCGCCGGGCACGAGCCAGCCGGCGATCAGCGGCATGTAGACGAACCCTTGGGCGGCACCATGATCTGGGACTTTGCCTGCAGCGGCCTTGTTGGGCATAGTTGCCATTCCTTCTTGACTATAGCGCATGGACCCCCGTTGCATTGATACCGTGCGTGGCCGCTGCCGGTAGCCGGCTAATTTCCTGTCGGAATGATTCCAGCGTTCTCCACCATCAGGATCAGGGTGCGCTGGGGCGCGCGGGTGCGGTGCATTACAGCTCGGGGAACCACGAATCCCTGGCGAGGGTTCAACTCCACCGTCCGTCCCTCCAGGTCGATCAGAAGCTTTCCCTCAACCACGTAGAAGAACTCGTCATCCTCGTTGTGCTTGTGCCAGTGGTACTCGCCTTCGATAATGCCCACGCGGACCACCGATCCGTTGACCTGACAAAGAGTCTGGTTGAACCACCTGTACGTGCACGCGCCTGCGATGGCCTGCAGGTCGATTAGTTCCAGAGGGCCGTGCAGGACGTTCAGCCGCGTTTCGTATGGATACGCCGTCGTTTCCGCCATAACCGCTCCTCCAATGCGGAGACTATAACAACAACTTCTTTAGCTCGCCGGCATCACGAGGTCAAGCTGTTATAAGGTTCTCAGCACTTTCATCGCTTCGTGGAGGTCTTCAACCATGCTGCGCCGCATCTGCGCTCTTGTCTGCCTTGTTCTCTTTTTTGTTTTCATCAGCGCAGTCGGCCGCGCCCAATCCGCTCCTCAGCCGCAGCCGCAATGGGTCGGCGCCTGGGCTGCGTCGCCCATGCTGGCCGAGGGCGGCTTTCACGTGCGGCCATTTT
>JASIJW010000343.1:0-4635 GCA_030050035.1 Acidobacteriaceae bacterium
AGCGAACCAGACGCTCGACTAATTCCTCCATCAACCATGTGGTTGTAACCCAGGAGCCGTAGATTACCTTCTGATCGTGGATGATGTCGGGCGAAGGCTGAAAGGTGACAGTGCTGCCTTCACCTACCATTGCGATCTTGCCCCACTTGCGAGTCGCCCGGATAGCCATCGCGCGAGCGTCGGCATTCGCCGAACAATCGATCGCCCGCTCCACACCATTGCCTGAGGTCACGTCGAGAATTTGCGCGACGTTGTCCGCGCCGGACGGCAGGACCACATCGCATAGATTGAGAGCCCGGGCAAGCTCCATCCGCGCTGGTGAAATATCGACGCCGATGATCGTCTGCGCGCCCAGCTTGCGGCACAGAGCGCCGGCAGCCAATCCGACCGGACCAAGGCCAGTGATAAGCACAGCGTCGTCGCCGCTGATTCCAATCTTCTCCAGCGCCTCGTAAACTGTGCCGAATCCACAGGCCACCTGCGCGCCGTCCGCAAAGGTCAAGAGTTCGGGAAGGGCAATCAGATCCTTCTCTTCGGCAAGCATGTATTCGGCCATGCCGCCATCACGCTGCCACCCATAGGCGCGGCGCCAGCGGGTGTTGGTGCAGGAGATCATGTAACCACGGCGGCAATCGTTGCACACTCCGCACCCGGAGATGTGATAGACAATAACGCGATCACCGACGTTGAATCGCCGGCAACCTGGGCCCGCTTCAACGATCTCTCCTGCTGGCTCGTGACCGGCGATCACTCCCTGATAACCTTCTGGCCCTTTACCCAAATGCTCGCGATAAATGCAGCGGATATCAGATCCGCAAATGGTGGATGCTTTCACGCGGAGAAGAACTTCGCCATGTGCAGGTGCAGGCACCGGCACATTACGCAATTCCACCGTGCTGTTACCCGGCAGGTAGGCTGCCGTCATCATGCTCATGCTCGCGCCTCGTGGTTGGTCATGCAGAATCGCGCCGGGTCACGGCGGCGTAATCTCTCCGTTCACGTCCCACAGATCTTCCCAGGACTGTTTTTCCTTCCACAAGAACACCTGGCCCTTGATCAGGCGGCAATTGCGAACGATTTGCTCAATTGCGTTCATTTCATCCGCAGTCAATGGCTCGCCGACCAGCGCCTGCAGATTGGAAAGAAGGTGTGCAGGGTTCGTTGAGAAGGGAATGGGCGTATGGCCGCGCTGGAATCCCCACTTGATACAGATCACGGCGGGATGGACGCCCAAGCGTCCCGCGATCTCGAGGATGACAGGGTCTTCGATCGGAGCTGCATCCTCCGGCGTTCGATCACGCTCAGGGCGCGCGGGCGAGCCGACAGGAGAGTAGCCGATCGGCTCGATATTCTTCCCACGCAGAAATCGAACGAAGTCCGTCTGCTGGAAATAGGGATGCAACTCCATCTCGTTCGCCACTGGAGCAATGCGCGCATCCCGGAGCAGGAGCTTCATCTTGGGGATGGTCATGTTCGAAGTGCCGATGTGGCGCACAAGCCCGCGATCGACAAGCTCTTCCAACTTCCGCCAGGTCCGCATGTAATTCTCGTGAATGTACGGGACCGCTTCAGAGCTGCGCGCGGTTACATCGCAGTGCGGCGGATGATGATTGGGGAACGGCCAGTGGATCAGGAAAAGATCGAGGTAGCCAACGCGGAGATCGGCAATGGACTGCTCGCAGGCGGCGATCACATCCTGTTCGGCATGCTTGTCATTCCAGAGCTTCGAGGTAATCCAAAATTCCTCGCGTCGTATTCCCTCCTGAAAGAGACATTCCAGAGAGCGGCCGATGTGCGCTTCGTTGCCGTAAACAGCAGCGCAATCGAAGTGCCGGTAGCCGGCAGCTGCGGCAAACTTGACCGCTCTCGCTATCTCATCGTGGGAGACGTGATCAGAACCGAAAGTGCCCAGTCCTATGGCAGGCATTAGGGCTCCGGTAGATAAACGCCGCTGCGGCACGACGCGTGGGTCAATAGCCGCAGCGGAAATGACAGGAGCTGGGGGAGGGTCGCAGGATGATAACTTGGAGCTCATGCTCTAAAAAGACCTCTTTTCTTAAGCGTTTTCGGTAACGAAATCGAAGTATAGGAAGTTCCACTGACCATCCTTCTCCTTCGTGTACGTCGGTATTGATGTCGCCGATTGCATGAGCCACAAGTGCGCGATTACCTTGCGCAAATGACCTGTTGGCATCTTTCGACCAGTTTGGTTATGAAACCGTGCGGGAGTATCAGGTTGAGCCGTATCGCTCCGAAAGGCTCATTCTGAAACAGGTGTCACGCCCTTCTTTAGGAGCAGATTTCCATATTTCCGGATCTCGCCGGTCATGATGATCGCAAATGCGCCTTTTGCTCGATCATAGAAAGCGTTGCGCTCGATACGCACCGGATCGGGCGCAAATGGCGCATGCTTGCGAATGACCTGCATGTAATCGCACTCGACGCTGGGATCCGCCGTATCGCCAGGCAGAACTTGCATCATTACCAGTGGCGGTGCGTAAGAATCCAGCTCGAAGAGCGGCAGAATGCCGCCAAGCAACTGCGCTACCGTTATGCCGTCAGCGCGTACGATTTCCGGGCCGAGGGCATGTCCCGGAAAATGTGCATCGGCCAGCACGATCTCATTCCCGTGGCCCATCTCGTGAAGGGCCGCCAATAATTCTGGACTGATGTACCTGGAAATTCCCTTTAACATAACAAGATTCCGCTCGTTTCGAACAGGTGCAGGAACAAAACAAATGGGTCTGATCCCATCGCTGGCTGGAAGAGAGAGAGTCTCGCAGATTTGGACGCCATTACAGCGGTGTGGCAGAATCAGCTCGCAGCCCGCACGCGCTTTCGACTCACGCCACAAACTCAAAGAGAGTTAAACTACCGATATCCCGGTGAAGTGGCCTCCGATTCCGCTGTTTTCCAGAGTCGAACCTATAGTTCCGCTCTCGGCTGTCTTGAGTGGAGACGTCTGAAAAAAGCTTGAGTAGATCATCGCAACCCTTGTTTAGTTGAATGTATATGCGTTTGGCAAATATAAAGTGCCAATAGTTTCTATTGAAAAGACTCATACGAAGTGGGGAGATCCCCCGTCTCTGCCGGCCGGTCCAATCGTATGAACGGAAAGCAGCTAGGTTGATACGGCGATCCGAAGAGTTGATACGCACGCAGTGGGACGAGCGCGGATAGCCCCAACCGCGCAAGGAAGCGAAGCACCTCAGAAACTGCAGCGGCAACGTCGATCGATTTAATGGAGCGTTCCACAATCGCGTTCTAGCGAATGGCGGGGCCGAGCGTCATCAGCCACGTAGTCTGCGCTGAGGGGTTTCCGGTTCGATGATTCTGAAAGCCATCCGCGCCAGGATCATTGTCCTCGTCGCGCCAAAAATCAGCATGATAAACAGCGTCGTTCTGTGCTTACAGTCCGGATTGTTTTCCGCACGGACTTCGCAATAGACCTGCGACCGTGCGTATTTCTGTTGATCGGGACATGGATGCGAGGTGCCGAACCAAACGCTGCAAGTTCTGGGCGGTTGGGCTATCCGCGCTCCGCTCCAAGAGTATTAACTCGGAGTGCCGCATCAACTTAGCGACTCTTCGTTCATGCAAGTGGCCTGCCCGGCAGAGCCGGGGATCTCCCTAATTCGCATGAGTCTTTTCAATAGAAACTATTGGCACTTTATATTTGCCAAATGTACACGCGTCAATTAAACAGGATTGCAACCCTTTTCAGACGTGGCCTAAGGGAATGAAGCCTGAATACATCAAGAAGCCCTTCGGCGAGCAACGATCGTTTTAAGATCGCAATGCTCGCGGGTACCAACAAGCGCGCACTACGGGCGAATATAATCCAGATCTTTGGATCAATCGGAATCAAGATGTGCACAATAACCTGATTCCGGTTCAAGGTTCTTCAAACATGGGGTATTCAAAATGAAAGAATTCGATTTGCTCCGGCGCGGTTTCTTGCGGACTGCCGGGTTGGGTGCTGCGGTTGCCGCAATCCCCAGAATCTCCTACGCAACTGCTGAAAAGAAGAATACCGGACTTGCTGTAGACGCACTCTTCAATGTGCGGCAGTACGGCGCAACAGGCGACGGCAAGACGCTCGATACGAATGCTGTCAATCGTGCGATAGAAGCTGCGGCGATTGCTGGTGGGGGGGGTGTTGTCTTCCCACCAGGTACTTATCTTTGCTTTTCTATTCATCTCAAGAGCTTCGTGAATCTCCATTTGCTGCAAGGGAGCACCATCGTTGCGGCCGATTCTCCATCACCGGGACAGCAAACCGGTTATAACGGGGGCGTCTACGATGCTGCCGAGCCGAACACTCCATGGGAAGCCTACCAGGACTACGACCATAATCATTGGCGTAACTCGCTCATCTGGGGCGAAGACATCCACGACTTCAGTATCACGGGTCCAGGCTTGATATACGGGAAAGGGTTGGGCTGGCTCAATGCTCAAGCTACCCCTGCCGTACGGAAATACTGGCTTGAGACCGCGGCTCGATACGGCTACAAGGTTTACCACTCCGAACAACCGGGAGTGGGCCACAAGGCGATTGCGCTCAAGAATTGCCACAACGTGAACTTGCGCGATTTTTCGATTCTCAAAGGTGGCTGGACTAATATGCTCCTCACC
>JASIJW010000344.1:0-4231 GCA_030050035.1 Acidobacteriaceae bacterium
TTGCTCGCCAGTGTAAGACGGAAACTGCGGCTGGTCGAATGAATTTTTTGAACGGAAGAGTCGTCGCCCCTAGTACGCCCACCAGGGAGCAGCTGGCGCGCCGTTGGGAACAGCCTTGGTGTCGATAGCGTTGTAGACATTCACGCCAAAGAAAAACGGTAGCCCCCAGTCGAAACCGACGCCCGTCGGGTTGATCCCGGCCAGTCCGTTCAATGCAGCGTCAGACGATGTAAAGAGGTCTTCCGCATTGGCCACGGTGAAGCTGGTATCTTTCGATGTGCCATTCTGGCCATGATTCGTGGCCGAGAGCGTCTCAATAGACGACGGGCAGTAGAAGGAAGAAAGATCGCCGACAGAGGTATTCGACGGGCACTGTGGAAGGTTGGGAACGTTGGGAAAGAACAGTCCGTTCGATCCGCTGTCAATAAAGCTGCCCGGCCCGGTGCAGGTGCTGGTGTCGGTGACGCCGAGCGTCTGGCCGTTAAGGACAGTAGTGAAATCGTCGCAGGTGAGCGTAAAGACCGTGGCACTCGAAGAGAGCTGATTGTTCGATTCCGTGCCAATACCGAAGATGAGCGAGCCGGTAACAGACTTTGCCGTGCCTGACACGGCTGGCAACTCGACGATCACGCCATTATTGTCACTGGGCAACAACACCACGGGGTTGGTTACCTGATTGGCTTCGGCGATGAATGCGGGATTGCACGTGCCGCCCGAGCACGTGTAATAGGCGGGGAATGGTGGAGTGCTGCTGATGCCGGAGGCAGAATCGCAAACGCTCGCGCCCGCATAAAAACAGTCGGTCGGCTCCACGCCGACGCCAAGAATGCCGTTCGCGCCAAGAAGCGTCGCCGTGTTTTCGTTCGCAGTACTGCCGTTCGAGCAGCTTGTTGGGACGCCCGTGTTGCTGCTGCTGATCACCTGGATTGGCAACTTCGCCGCGGTTTCACCGCCCATCGTCACATCCGCCTCTTGGACAGCCCCCCACATGAAAGAGCCATCGACAAAGGAAACGCAGTTGTAGGCAGCCGAACCGTTCGATGCGTTGACCGCGGGCAAATTGAGCGCCGACACCGCTGACTCAAAGACACGCAGGCCTGTGGAACCGGTGTCGACCAGAAGATGGTCGATTGTGACGCAGTTCGAGGAACTGCTGGGAGCGCAGATGGTCGCGCTGGCGAAGGCCGCATTCTCATAAATAGACCCATCTGCCTCACTGGCAAATGGGCCGCCATCGACAGCGATGGAGAGAACGTTGCTCCCGGAACTGCCCGTGCTGGAGGTTGAGACATTGCTTGAGTTGCTCTTGCCGCCGCCACACCCTGCGGCAAATCCCATTGCGGCGATGAGAACGATAGCAAACTGCCTTCGCACTGAAGTCTCCCGCGGGTTTACCGAATTGCATCGGCGCTGACGCCTTGCGGCAGCATGCCTGGCACATAAGCGCGGCCAAAGTAGTCGCGCATGCGGCCGCCAGTCTGCACCACAAGATCAGGCCGCTGAATGTTAAGCGGCCGATGTCCGTAACGGCGTTGTTGTGTCTGCAACGCTGCCGAATACTCCGCAAAATAATTGCCCAGGATCTGCTGCATCTGCGGCATGAACTGACCGCGCCAGGTGACGGCGAATACTTTGCCGGCCGGCGAGACATACTCGTTGACGACCGTTCCCTGCGGCGACTGGATTTCATGGACGCTGTAAGTGCCGGATGGTTGTGTGACGCGCACGCTCGCCGCCATCTGGGCGCGGTCTGCCTCAACGGACGTGACATCCCCGCCCAGCGAGGCAAATGCAGGCAGAGCGGATGCCAAAAGAGCAACGGCCGCGATGTATCGCAGCCGGAGAACGGTCAGCAATAAGACAGACGACACCACTTTCGCTCCATAAATAATTAGACGGAGTGCGGTGCAGTTGGTTGCCTTTCAGCGACGGCCATAGCAAGTTTGCGCAAGGTCTAAGACGCTTCGACCGAATGTTGGGACGAGGCTTGATCGGAGATCAGGCTCAACTGTTGCTCCGAAGGACGCGGCGTGACAAGACTTACGACAATCAGCGCTGCGACAGCGGCAAAGAGCGCAGGAAAGATGGCGTCGCGTTGCGCGAGGATGGACGGGAACAGAGCCTTCACGCCCGGCGCATCCCAAACCAGCGTAACTACAGTTCCCGTAGCAATCGCAGCCACTGCGCCCCACGCCGTAGCGCGGCGCGAGTAGAACGCTGCAAGCACCACCGGCGTAAGCGCCGCCGAATAGATGGTGTAGGCATAAAGCATCTTGGCCAGGATGCTTTCGGCATACACCGCCTGATAGAGCGCCCAGCACCCGAGCAGCACTACGGCAAGGCGCGAAACGATCAGGACGCGCTTGTTAGAGGCGCTCGGCGCCAGGTAGCGAACGAATATGTCGTTGACGAGATTGGTGGCCGGCGAGAAAAGGTAGTTCGAGGCCGTGGAGATAACCTTCGCGAAGACGGCGCCAAGCAGCAGCGCACCCATGAGCGCGGGCAGTCCGTGCCGCGCCGTATAGGGAATAATTTCGCGCGGGTGCAACGAAACTTCGCCAGTGGGGTAAAGCGCACGCCCGAAAACCGCAATGGCAACGATGAGCGTCTCTAGCACCAGCGTTCCCAGCGTCCAGCCCACAACCGAGATGCGCGCGTCGCGCTCCGAGCGCGCGGAAAAAAACTTCTGGTACATCACCTGATTGCCGAGCATAAGCAATAGAGTGGGGACAAAAAACTCGAGCGCGCGAATCAAGCCCATGCTTGCGGATTGCTCCACGCCGCCGAGCCCCAGCCGATAGTTGCCCAGCACTTGGAAATACGCGGGCGGCAGCGCGGCGTGCAGGCCACTCCATCCGCCTGCTCTGGCCAGCAGCATGGGCGCCGCAACAATGCAGATGACGGTGACAGTCGTGCCGATCACCACATCCATATACGCAACCGACGACATCCCGGCCATAGCCGTGGTGACGATAACGAACGCTGCGATGATGAAAGTGCCGAGGTTTGAGCTGACCGCATCCGGAAAGATGAGGTGCAGCACATCTCCTCCGCCGCGAAACTGGTAACTGGTGATGGCGGTGAAGGCAAACAGAATGGCAATTGTGCCAAGCACGCGCGCCGTCTGGTTATAGCGCGCCTCGAGCAGGTCAGGCAGCGTGAACTGCGCGAACTTGCGAGCACGCGGGGCAATAAAGTAGATGAGCACCAGCCCCAGCCACCCGCCTGCCGGCTGCCACAGCGCGGCAAAGCCGTTGCGATAGGCATTTTCTGCTCCGGCAAAAAGCGACCCTGCGCCAATCCACGAGGTGAGGAGCGTAAGCACCAGCACCACGGCCGAAAGCGATCGGCCGGCCACCAGGTAGTCCGCCTTCGTCTTCACCCGGACCGTCTGGTACACGGCCACGCCCAGCAAAACAGCAACGATAATGGCCAGAACAGAAATGTAGAGCTGGGGCATAGATGGCTGTCCTCTCGCGCAACCAGTGGCCGCGGCGGTACAGCGGTCCTCCGCAGTGTACCGGATAATGCATCAGCAGCTGCGCAAGCCGGAAGCGGGCGTAGAAGCCCCGTCAACGCGATTGACCCTGCAATAGCCAATTGCTACACTGTGAATGCGGGGTGGAGCAGCCCGGTAGCTCGTTGGGCTCATAACCCAAAGGTCGCGGGTTCAAATCCCGCCCCCGCAACCATCCGAAGCTGCCCCTCGTTTGAGTCTTGAGCAATTGTCTCCTCGCGAGGGGCATTTTCATCTCTACCTAACAGATTCCACGTGCCTTCAGCCTCGTAGTACCAGCCCCGGCTACTGTCCTTGACCGGGTGCATTGTGACAGTTGTCAAGTGCTGGTGCAGCAATTGCTTTGCGGCTGCCGAATGAGCATTGAAAAGGTCGGTCCGGTTCTGAACCTTGCGCTCGACGTAGTTCCTCATCTCCGCGATTTTTCCCCTCTATCGACTCCGCGTTTGATGTCGCCATCGAGGTTGGACAGAGCCTCAGAGGAGAGGACGTGGGTGCGAACGCTGAACAGGCTGAAACATGAGGGCAGAACACCGAAACTGCTGTTCTGCGATAAGGGAGTGAATTCTCTGGCTAGGCCATGGATCTCTGGGCCTATCAAAATGACGTGAAGATCGACTTCTCCCGTCCCGGCAAGCCGACCGACAATGCGTTCGTCGAGTCGTTCAATGGCACTTTCCGCGATGAATGCCTCAATGTGCACTGGTTCGAAAC
>JASIJW010000345.1:0-2630 GCA_030050035.1 Acidobacteriaceae bacterium
TCCGCTGCCCAACCGCGAATTTCAGGCCGCGCTGCGCGAAGCATGGGGCATGCCCAACGGCCTACCCGCACCGGCGCCGCTGCTGGCCGTGGGCATGTGGGTTCTGCGCACGGAGCCGGAACTGGTGCTCAAGAGCCGTCGCGTAGTTCCCGGCAAACTCCTCGATGCCGGCTTCCGCTTCGAGTTCCCCACGTGGCCCGAAGCCGCCGAGGACCTGGTCCAACAATGGCGCGCTCGCGTACGGCTTCACTGAACTCCACTTCGATAGAGGCATCTCCCTGATGGACAAATTAGGTAAAGCGACTCCAATTAGGAAAAGCGACTCCAAGGGCGTATGCTGAGCAAAGAGCTGTTCGAAAATCCGATCTCTTATAAATCTTCGGCCCTCAGACTCCTCTGCATCCACACTGCTAGAACGCCTTAAATTCGAGATGACGCCGCCAATGTGCGAAGGCGAGCCTGGATTCTGCTGCAAACGCTCCATCACTGGGAAATGAGGCAAATCATGCGATCGGAACTGGTGTACGGAGCTGGACTCAAAATCGAAAACCGCTTTCTCCTGGCCACAACTGCGATGCGAGCGGCAAGAAAACTTCACATAAGCTCAACGCGAACTGAAGACACCGTCAACAGAGTGCTGGGTGAAGTGGCAAATGGCACACGCATTCATGGGGAGCTGCCCGAGGTCACACCGCCTCCGGTCATCGACGCGTTGCTGATTACGCCGGCCGTCTGACCGCGCTGGCGCAGGTGCCACGAGCATGTTCTTCCTGCGCACCTAGCCGGAGCGGTGCTCAAGAGCCGGCGCGTCGTTCCGAAGAGGCTGCTCGATGCCGGCTTTCAATTCGAGTTCCCCACCTGGCCCGAAGCCGCCGAGGACCTGGTCCACCAATGGCGGCAAGCTGATCACTGGCCACTGATCACTGCTTCGGCGTAATCTCTGTCACCGGCAAATCCCAGTGCGCCAGCAGGATCTCGAACCGCCGCTGTTCCTCCTTCTTATACGTCGCCTGGTCGGGCCACAGCTCATGAATGAACCGCGCCTCATCGGGGTTCTCGGTGGTCGCTACCGTCGAATCCTTGTAGACGATCGTCACGCGGTAATCCCAGCGGCCGTCCTCGGTGGTGTGGTAAGCCGGCGACTCGATCTTCAGCGAAACGATGCGCCCTGTCGCCTCGATCTTCTTGAGCAGCGGCCAATGGTTCTTGAGAAACAGGTCGAGAAACTCCTGCTGATGGCCCCACTGGCATTTGTAGTAGTACTCGATGGCGTAAGGCTGGCCGGCCACGCCCTGCGGCGGAGCGCCCTGCGCCCCAAGCGGCGCGGCGGCGAAAGCAACAACGAACAGCAAAACGGCAAAAGCGGTTCTGCGCATAGCTTCTCCCTCAAGAAATCTGGCCCGGCAAGATGGAAGCATTGTAGACGCAGCGCAGTGTATAGTTCTGCCAACTTCAAAATCATGCCTGCGCCGTGCTAAAAGCGATGCCGGGCAAAGTCGGCACAGCACGGCCCGGAGACAAAAATGAGGCGTCCTGCACTGGTGATTGGATCGGCTGCCGCTCTCATACTGCTGTCGCTTACGCAGATCCTCATGGCTCTGCTTATGGGGCTGGCTGCCGCAGTCGAGCACAAGCATGAAATTCCGGGCGCTCCGCAGGCCTCGCCCGCGTTGATGTACTGCCTCTGCGCGTTCTTTCTGGGTCTCGCAGTCTGGGGCATCGTCACGGCCATCGGGCTCTCCAAGTTGCGGCGCTGGGCGCGGTATTCCATCCTTATAATTGGCGGTTGCATGGCTTTCTTCGGGTTCGTTGGGATGGCTGGCATGTTGGTCACCATACTCATTGTTCCCTTCCTTCTTGCCTCAACCGGCGACACCCAGCACGGCTCGCTGGCGACCGTGCGGATTCTCTTTGCCTCCTTCGCATTCATTTACGCAGCCGTCACGGCTATAGGAATCTTCTGGCTGGTGTATTTCAACCGGAAGGCGGTGCGGGCTGTCTTTGCCGGGAGCTTGGAAGCGAAGACCGAAGGCCGCCGGCCGATTCTCATCTCCGTCTACGCGGTGCTGTCGCTGCTGGGTGCGGTGGCCTTGCTCGTAATGGCATTTCTACCCTTGCCAACGGTCCTATACGGAGTGGCATTTCAGGGCTGGAAGAAAGTAACGGTCGACCTGCTCTTCGCGGCGATCAATGTCGCCGTTGCCATCGGCTTATGGAAGTTGGCCGAGTGGGCGCGGAGGCTGGCCCTCGGTTACCTGGCGGTGGGCGGAACAATGATGGTGGTCTATTTGATCCGGCCATCGCTTATGATGCGTAACAACGAGGCGGTTGCGCAAGCCATGGGCATAACCCCGACCCCGCTGCCGGGGCATGTGCAGACAGTCATGTACGGCTTCATCTTCGGCATCTCGTTGCTATTCATGGCCGCGATTGCCTGGATGCTTCACTACTACCGTGGCCGCTTTTCGCCCCCTGCTCCGGCAGCCTCGGTTGCCGGAGTGTAGAAATCCTCCACATGATGAGTCCTGATGGCTTTTCTCGAACCTGTTTACGCCTTTAGCCCTATCCGTGTCTTTTAATTTGCTTTAAGTTGTGTAGCACCCAATATCCACTATTTAAATAGAAAATAA